>CAZJNL010000331.1:0-6084 GCA_964546515.1 uncultured Oscillatoria sp. | reverse complement strand
GATGACTCACTCTCCACCACAATATAGGTGGGGTCGCCCTTCAGCCCCTGCGCCAGGGTGCGGGAGCCCGGAAGGTGGCTGGCCAAAAATTCGCTGAGCTTGATGTCGTTGCCCAGGGCGTCCTTGGCCGTGACCCCACCGCCTGCTCCACCGCTCGATGGCGGAATAAAATACTTGACCACTGGATACAGGGCACCCAGCGCCGTGCCGGTGACCGCACCGAACGTCAGGAAGTTCATAAATTGACGACGCCCCATGCTGGGTACGTCCGCAGATCCAGATACTTGAGTCATGACCTGTGCTGAGCTATGTGTTAACTTATTTGTCTAATCCAACCGCAAATGAATGGGCCTGTGCAGACCCAATCCGTCAGTTCGGCAAGTCCGCACCACCCGTACAGGGTACTACAATTGCTTTCAGAACGCAGTTTACAGCTTTTCTGAGAGCATTATTGCATTTTTTGAAGTTGCGAACGAATTCTTAAGGAATGTAACCGATGGCCACTCATGCAGGGGAAGCTATGACCGGCAACGACCTACGCCAGCTGCTGCTGGCTAAATGGGGACGCTCGTATGACATCCAGTTGCGGCGGACTCAGGGCAAGATATTTGTCCAGGTAATGTGGAAGTACCTGGAGCAAGCCTCCTTTCCCATGACGGAGGCGGAGTATTTGGCCCATCTTGAGGCCATCGCCGGCTATCTCCACGCCTGGGGTGGCGTAGAGCAGGTGCGAGATTACATCCAAGAAACCCGCGAGCGCCCCCGCCAGGGCAAAGCCGTCAGCATTCCCCTGGACTTGGGCTCGCGAGCCTCCGAATGGCTGCTGGAAAATTTTTAAGAATGGGGCATGGGGCTGGCGGCGTGGGGCATTGGGCCCCGAGCGCCGACCACCGAGACTGCTTATATAGCAATCAAACGGATTTTAGGTAATTTGCATCTTTATAGCCTTTATATTTAGGCGTTTATATAAATACAAATTTTATAAATTACGGTTAATCAGTTTGAAAAGACTCCCCAGGCTCCAGCCCCCCAGAGGACGGTTTCACCGCTGGTGGGCGAGGGAAGCAACTGCGGCAGCGAACTGATCTGGCTCAACCGGCTCGGGCAGGTGGGCGTGGAAGCAGGCTTGCACCGCTTTGTGGCGCTCCTCCTCTCTGGCGTAGGCGGCGAGAGCGACAGCCGGAATCTGTCCCCCACGCTCAGCCAAAAGCTGCTGGACTTTGCGGATGAGCTGATAGCCGTCCTCTCCCGGCATGCCAATATCACTGATGAGAACATCTGGTTTCCCTCCCGCAATCGCAGCCTGCGCTTCAGCCGCCGAGCCAGCGGCTGTTACCGAAGCTCCGTACTGTTCGAGAATCGCACGCTGGCAATTCCCGGGGATCAGCTTGATCATCCACCACCAACACCCGCAAGCAGGCAAGAGGGATCCCGGGCATCGAGCTCGTCAAGGGCATTGGCTGTTCTTCCCCGATACCCGATGCTCGGTGCCCCATGCCCCATTCCGCAAGTGGCAACCTCACCGTAAACGTCGCCCCCAAACCCACTCCCTCACTGGTGACTGCGACAGTTCCCCCGTGCAGTTCGGCTCGGTGGCGCACAATTGCCAGCCCCAGTCCCAGTCCGCCGTGGGACCGGGCCCTAGTGGCGTCAGCTTGGCGGAAGCGCTGGAAAACGAAAGGCAGAAAGTCTGGAGCGATTCCTGTGCCGGTGTCGCTGACCTCAATTTGGGCACGCTCGCAGGCTCGCATTGGGGATTGGGAATTGGGGATTGGGAATTGGGGATTGGGGATTGATTGTTTTGCCCGATGCCCGATGCCCGGTGCCCCATGCCCCATTCTCGGTGCCCCATGCCCACGGACAGCCCAACCCGCACCCGCCCCAATGCCTGCGTAAACTTAATCGCATTAGAGAGCAAATTCCAGACGATTTGCTGCAATCGAACCGGAGCGCCCGAAACTGGGCAAAATTCACACTCAAGCACTGTGTGGATCTCAATCCCCTTCGCCTCAGCTGTCGGGCGCACAGTATCAGCAGCCGCTTGCATCACCGCCGCCAAGTCAACCTGCTCGACTTCCAGGCGCAGCTTGCCCGTAATAATCCGCGACACATCCAGCAAATCTTCGATGAGCTCCGACTGGCGCACTGCGTTGCGCTCGATTGTCGCCAGGGCGTGCCCCATCAGAGCCTGATTCAGCTTTTGGGTGGGAGGCATTCTAGCCCAGCCCAGCATTGCAGTCAGGGGCGTGCGCAGTTTGTGACAGACAACCCCCAGAAACTCGTCCTTGAGGCGGTTCGCCTCCCTCAACTGCTCGGTCTGCTGCAGCAAAGAAGCAATCAAACCGGCCCGCTCTATTGCCACAGCCATCAGGTCGCCAACCGCTTGCATCAGCGCTATTTCATCCGGCGTCAAGCTAGAGCGAGTGCGGCTGCCAAACGAGAAAGTGCCCAGAAACCGGCCCCTGGCCCCCAGCGGCTGGCAAGAATAAGCCTTAAAACCAACAGAGCGCACCAGTTCTGTTCTCGTCGGGTCAGTTGATTCCTGCAGGTTCCCCACAGCAATTTGACAGCGCTGCTGCGCCACAGTCGAGCACAGCCCTTGACCTTCCTCCAACCACTCAATCTGTTTGGCAACTTCCTCCGGGATGCCGCCGCACGACAAAGCCGGAGCGTCCGCTTGCTGTCATCGACCAAATAGTTCAAGTAAACATCCAAACCTATCTGAGCCTTGAGCTTTCTGAACAAACTGGCCAGCAGTGCCAGTGGCCGGTCGCTCGACAGCAGGTCGCTGGCTGTTTCACAGAGCAGCTGCAGCCTTTGATTGCTCTCCTGCAGCGCCAAGCCCAGCTGGCGCGGCTCGGCCACCTCCCGCTCCAGCTCGTCCACTTTCTGCGAAAGTGTGTCAGTGAGCAGGCGCGAGTGCTCGCGACTGAACTGTTCCGCAGACAGAGACACAGAAGGCCATATGGGGGCGGCGAGCGCCGCCCACGGCACCCAAAAGCACTTCCGGATCGCAGGGTTTGCTGAGAATGCAGGAGACACCGCAGGCGCGGGCTTTGTCGTGCGCCTTTTGCTGTTGATAAACGGCGGTGTAAAAAATCACCCGCGTCTGTGCGCCCGCCCGGTAACTGCGCAGCTGGCGGACGAACTCAAAGCCGTCCATCGCCGGCATCACCATCTCAGCAATCGCCAAATCCGGGCGCTCAGCTTTAGCCACCTCCAGCGCCTCTGCCCCACCGGCAGCCTCCAGGACGCGGGGACCGGCATAGCCGAGAAGCGCAACCAAGAACTCGCGGTTAGTGGGGCGGTCGTCAACAACCAATATCTTCGCCACGCTCACTGTTTCCCCTGCAACTTCCCGTCCTTGTCGTAAAACGTGGTAGCGTTGTAACTGACCACAGTCTCCTGCCCCGTCTTGGAGCGGGCGGTCAGTTCGCAGTTCGTCACCCGCCCCTCGCGCAGCACCTGGCGAATACCTTCCTCCGCCCGCTGCGGGTAGCGTGAAAAATTGCTTGAAAGGCACGCCGATTAATTCCTCGCCAGAGTAGCCGGTGAGCGACTCCATCTGCAGGTTGACGTCTGTAATAATGCCCAGCGGGTCGTTCGCGATCGGGGCGTCAATATTGGATTCAATCAGCGTCCGCGTGTAGAACTGCCAGTTGCGCAACTCTTCTTCGAGTTTCTTCGGCTCGGTGATCTCCCGCGCCGCTGCCAAAATGCCCAGGGACTCGCCAGAGGCGTCTTTGAACACGCCCGCGTTGAAACTGACCGTGATCCGCCGCCCTGGCAGGGCGTTCGGCACCAGTTCGCAACCGATCGCCCGCTGCTCCCGCAGCGTTTGCAAAACCCCCGCCCGCGCCCGGTCGGGCTCGGTGAAATATTCCCAAAAGCGGGAGTTAATCAAGTGCTTGCGGCAGTAGCCGGTCAGCCTGGTGGCTTCCTCGTTCACGTCGGTAATCGTTCCGTCGGGGGCGATGGCGAACAGCGCCTCCGCAGACGCTTCAATCAGCGAGCGGTTGTACGCCTGCCGCTCCACCTGCAGGGTTTGCAGCCGCGCTTGCTCGGAGATGTCCCGCGCCGAGGCGAAAATGCCCTTTTGAGCTTCTGTTATCAAGTAACGCCAACACCAACGCCAAAAACTAGAGAGCGTGTCGGAGTCGATTAGAGCGTGAAAACTTTAGCGACTCTCAAATATGACAAGTGTTTGAGAGCTTAAAGCCTTACCGTTTAGCCAAAAGAAAACTGAAAAGACTGCAACGGCAGCTGTCCCGTCATCAGATGGGGTACGCAATCGGGAGAAGGCCAAAAGAAAACTGGCTCAAGAGCACCAGCGGCGGTGAACTATGCGCAAGAATACCCCGCACGCTGTTGACCTCATCTTCTCGCTAATTCCCACAGCCAGATTGTGATTTCAGATTTAAATGTGTCAGGGATGATGGCCAATCATACCTTGGCCCAAGCCGTTGCAGGAAGTGGTTTTTATGAATTCCGCAGGCAGCTTGAGTACAAGTGCGCCTGGTATGGGTCTTTTGTTAATCATCGCTTCTCGCTGGGATCCATCCAGTCAACTGTGTTCAAACTCCCATTGCCAACAACCGATGCCCCTTGAGAGCCGCACCTTCCGGTGCGAGCACTGTGGATTTGAGATAGACCGGGATCTCAATGCGGCCATCAATCTAGAAAACTATCCGATAACTGCCGAAGGCTTGACGGTGGAAGCCTGTCGCGGAGTGGTAGCGCCTTCCCGCAGGGTGGGTTAGCCGCTCCCATGCCCCCGATGTACGCGTAAGCGTTGCGGCGGCTTTAGCAGCTAGCGTTCCCGGGGGTGCGAGGAAGTAAACAGTAATCCGCGATTTAAGCGTTTTACGTAAGTTTTATCTAGCAGATTACCAGAAAGCTGACCGGCTGACCGGTGGCGGTGCAGCGGGGGGTGATCGCGACTTTGGCGGTGAAGTGCTGCTTGTTTTTGCGCACCCGATTGAGCACTCCTTCCCATTTGCCCTCGCGCCGGGCGGTTTCCATCATTTCGCTGACTTTGCCGGACTGCACGTCTTCGGGGGTGTGCAGCACTGACATGTGCGCTTTGCCGATCCTATCTTCGGGATCGCAGTCGTAGAGCCGCCGCGCTCCTTCCTTCCACAGCAGAATTATGCCTGGAGTCCGATGCCGATGATGGAATATTCGGTGGGGGCTTGCAGGATGTTGCCAATAAATTCTACTGCATCCTCTGCGTTGCCGACAAGGGCGCTGTCAAAGAGTTTTGTTGTTCCGGTCGCTTTGGTTAAAACTATGTCCTGATTTGTTTCACCGGCTGTGCGAATGGGTGTGCGGCGTGCGACGCAAGAGAGGGTTAGGGGGAACCGCCCCCCGTGCCGGTGACGCCAAGGACGGAGGGCTTTGTTTATTGATGTTTCTTGTTTTATCCTTCCCCAGAGGGGGAGGGGCGCTTTCAAAGAGGGGGGGAGGGAAAGAAAAGGGAATCTGGCGTTCGCGGGCGTGCTGGCGGTGAGGAATGGCAAGGCAATTCCTGAGAATTTCTGGAAAACCTTTGCCACTCACACACCGGCGCTCTAAACAGTGAAATAAGCCCTCTTTCACCGCCTGCTAGATGGGTGTTATTACTCACCCAACTTCTCCGGAATCACCTGTATTCCAGGCTCTCAAAGAGCTTCGGCTCCCCCCCCTTTTTTTAGGGCCCAACGGACTCATGCTTTAGTCTGGAGTCTGTCAAGTGGGCGCGGGTTCATTGTATCAATTTTAATCTGGGATAGGGGGAGTCCTGGGCCAGCCAATTTTCACCGGCACGGGCAGGTTAGGGACTGCCTTTGGGGGGCTGTAGCCCTCACTCACCACCATCTTACCAACCAACTCCCTGCCGGCTGATCTTAAAATATATATGAATTGTAATTCGCTAAATGTATTTGCTGGCAGCCGAAACAAATTTAGATCCAGCCGTCAATAATTATTGGGAATATCTGGAAAATAGTGATTTCATGAACCGCCCGACCGCTAGGGCGCATATCGATGTTATTACCGGGCGTTAAGTAGTAGGGGCAGGGCAGGACCGCGCCCCCACGTTACGAT
>CAZJNL010000330.1:1699-6087 GCA_964546515.1 uncultured Oscillatoria sp. | reverse complement strand
ATACCAGAAACCGGGTTTCTTAGGATGGGAGAAGATAAATTATGGCCTTATAGCCCAAATAAACCCGGTTTCTTAACCCCGAAAATTAATACTTGACTGATGCTCTAGTCAGGTTGAACCTCCTCTGAGACAATTGAGCGGATCCCCTCAAACGTTGCCGGTATGCTGCGCGGGTCCATAAACATCACCTTGCTGCTGTCGCTGCTGCCAATCTTCATTCCCATTTCCAGATAGTTCTGCGCCAGTAAAAACTGGAGCGCTTGGCGGGCGTTCGGATCTGACTGGAGCGTTTTGCCAATAATTTGCAGCGCCTCAGAAGTCGCTTGGGCTTTTAGTACTTGCTGCTGGCGTTCCGCTTGAGCTTTGAGGACGATCGTCTTTTGCTGCGCCTCCGCATCCAGAATAACAGCCTTCTGTCGGGCTTCCGCGTCGAGAACTTGCGCCTCAGCTTTACCTTTGGCGCTGTTAATCGCCGCTTCCCGCTCCCCTTCCGAAGTCAGAATAGCAGCCCGCTTGCGCCGCTCCGCTGACATTTGCAATTCCATCGACTCCAGCACCGCCTTGGAAGGCACAATATCCCGCAGTTCCACCCGCGTCACCTTCACGCCCCAAGGATCGGTGGCGATGTCGAGATCCCGCAGCAGGATTTCATTGATTTGAGCGCGGGCGGTAAAGGTTTCATCCAGCTCCAGTTTTCCCATTTCGGAACGGATCTGGGTGAGTACCAAATTCACCATTGCTGACTGGAGATTTTCCACCTTGTAGTAGGCTTTCTCCAGGTCTACGATCCGCCAGTAGACCACGGCGTCAGCGGTGATCGACACATTGTCGCGGGTGATACACTGTTGGGGGGGAATGTCTAAGACTTTTTCTCTGATGGTTTGTTGGTAAACAATCCGGTCGAGGAAAGGGGTGACGAAGTTCAGACCTGGCTCCAGTTTTTTGCCGCTATATTTGCCCAAAGTTTCCACCAAGGCTTCGTTCCCTTGATTGATAATTTTGACGGAGCCGGTAAGGGCAGAACCACCTAAGACCAAGAAGACGATAAAAAATAATGGATTCTCCACTTGTAACCTTCTGCTTTTGAGTTTTGAAACAGGTTTAGCCTAGGAATGCAACAGGTGTTCTGGCACTACAATCAGGGTAGTGCCTTCCCGCCTGACGACGCAGACTTTTTGGTTGGGGGGAATGGCCAGTTTGTCATCCTCGCACCGAGCACGCCAGGAATTTCCTTCGTAAAGCACCCGACCGGCCTCACCGGGCATAATTTCGGTCAGGGTTTCCGCTTCTTTGGAGTCCTCAATCGCAGATACCTTGCGTTTCGGCAGCATGCGGCGCGTTAGGAAAACGCCTCCTGTGGAAAGCCCCATCCACAAGAAAACTTGCAAGCAAAACTGAATGGGGAATATCCAACAAATCAGCGAGACTGCAATGCAGCTCAGTCCCATTGTGAAGGCTGTAAAAGCCGTTGGCACCGGCACTTCTATCAAGCAAAGCACCGACCCTGCTATCAACCAGAACAGTGCTGGGCTTAATTGCACGGTGCCGGCAAGCGGGACAGCGGACAGCATCCCCCCTGCCAGGAACCAGATCGTCGCCGGAGTGTGTGGCATATTGACCTCCCGTTAAGCGCATCTACAGGGCTAGATTCTAGGCGTTGCTATAAGGATTCCCACTTCTGCGGGCGCTTCCCCCATCAATCGAGGGCAGCTTTTTGTTAGCTGCGCGACAGTCCTTTATCCCAAGTCCGTCAAGCGTGCTTTTGACCCACGAGCGATCGCCTTTAAACTGTAACCGGGGACTTCAATCTATGCTAGCTTTTTTTAAACCGGCATCCCAATCAACTAAAAAAAGTGTTGTAAATCTTTACTCAATTGGCTGCAAATAAGGTATAATACTGACATTCTGACTCAAGAACCGTTGATGGGGAAGTAATGGCCCCAAAAGGAACTGCAGCCTCTATCCAGGGACGAGTAAACGCGATTCCACCGGGCGCGATCGAGCAAGGGTGGCACAGCAGTCCCGACAGCCTTTGGGCCTGGGGATAGAGGGCGTGCGGTCAGTCCGCAGGGTGCGAGCAGGTAAAAATAATGTTATGGGGATAATAGTCCATATTTACTAAAACTGTGTCCTCCAGAAAGTTCTCTCAGGCATGAGCAGTTCCGAGCAGCTTCTTTATTGCATCAATCCAGCCTGTGCCAATCCGGGCAATTCCATAGGGGGTCAAGTCTGTGCCAGCTGCTCTACCCCGCTGGTGTATCGCTATCTTTGGGCGGTAGGCCCAGAGGCGGCGCAGATGGCCACGGGCGAACTGATTAACGAGCGCTACGCTGTGGTGGCGCGGCAAATTTGGCTGGACACTAAACCGGGACTGCCACCCTCCGCCCCGGTTGAGTTGCCTGAGGCGATTCTGCCTTACCTGCGCCTGTACCCCCAGAGGCTGCACGTTCCGGAGGTGTACGGTTTTGCGCAGGTGGGGGAGGAGCCTAAGACAGATATTCTCTTGCTAGAAAACGTGCCGGTCGATCCGGTGGGCAACCTCCACCCCTCCCTGGCGGAAGTGTGGCCAACTGCGCCGGCGGTGCGCCAGGTTTACTGGCTGTGGCAAATGCTGCAACTGTTGACGCCGCTATTGCAACAGGGCGTGGTGGCGAGTCTGCTCATACCCGACAATATCCGGGTGGAAGGGTGGCGGGTGTGGTTGCAGGAACTGTATGTCGAGGACTCAGGGAGCGGGAAATCTTTGACGCTCTCCCAGACGCGCCTGCCAGATTTGGCATACTGCTGGCTGACGTGGGTGTCTGGGGCGCAACCGGCGGTGGCCAAGCAACTGACAGCGATTTGCCAGCAAATGCGCCGCAGCGAAGCAACGGTGGAGGGGATTGCTGAGCAGCTCAATCAGCTGCTGCTGGAACTGGCGGCGAAGCTGCCGGTGCGCTTTCGGGTTGCCGGTGGCACGGATACCGGCCCGATGCGCGAACACAATGAAGATTATTACTATCCCACCCCTGCAGATATCAAAGCCCGTTCGGCACCGCCCCACGACCAGCTGATCCCCTATCTGGCGATTGTTTGCGACGGCGTGGGTGGCCATGAGGGGGGCGAGGTGGCCAGCCAGTCGGCGGTCAGCGCCCTCAAGCCACTGATGCAAACCCTGCTGGCAGAAACCGCTCAATCGGAGGAAATCACCCCGCCAGAGATGGTCTTCAAGCAAATTGAGGAGAGTATCCGGGTGATTAATAACACGATTGCCGCCCAGAATGACACCCAGGGGCGGGAGGAGCGGCAGCGCATGGGCACGACGCTGGTGATGGCTCTCCAGCTGCCGCAAACGGTGAAGGCTCCTGATGGCTCGGTGTTGGGGAGCGCCCACGAGCTGTATTTGGCTCATGTGGGAGACAGCCGCGCTTACTGGATTACCAGCGATTACTGCCACCGGCTGACGGTAGACGACGATGTGGCCAGCCGCGAAGTCCGCTTGGGGCGCAGTCTCTATCGGCAGGCGCTGCAGCGAGCGGATGCCGGTGCCCTCACTCAAGCCCTGGGGACAAGGGATGCTGAATTCCTGCGCCCCAACATTCAGCGGTTTATTGTCGAAGAAGACGGCTTGCTGCTGCTGTGTTCCGACGGTTTGAGCGATAACGACTGGGTGGAGCTATCTTGGGCGAATTACGCACCGGCAGTTCTCAAGGGTGAAATGCCTCTGGATGCGGCAGTCGAGGCTTTTATTAATCTGGCCAACGAAAAAAATGGCTACGACAACGCGACGGTGGTGCTGGCCCAGTGCCGCCTGTCCCCAGAGCCGGTGGTGCTGTTCAAGGTAAAGACAGCCCCCAAAGCGACAAACCCTCCGACGCCTCTTCCGACGCCTGAAGTTTCCCCGGCGTCTGGGGCGCAGCTTTTCCAGGAGCCCTCGCCAAAGCAAGCCCCCAAAGTGACAAATTTTCCAACGCCGGAAGTTTCCCCGGCGTCTGGGGAGCAGCTTTTCCAGGATCCCTCGGCAAAGCAAGCCCCCACAACGACAAACCTTCCCATGTCTGAATTTTCCGAGGCGTCTAAAGCGCTGCTTTTCGAGGAGCCTGCAGCCTCTGGACCGGCACCGGCGGCAAAACCCCGTCTGCAGCCATCCCGAGACTCAGCCCCAGTGCTGGCGCTGTTAGCCGTGTTGCTGATCAGCTCTGCTGTGGCCCTGTTTACTTGGTCCAAGCTCAACCCAAAGGGGTTCGAGCCGGTGCGCGAGAAAGTTTTCCCCGGCAAATAGGCTCCAGCCGGTGAGGAAGGATGAACGATGAAGAATGAGAATTTATTCCTATCTCCCCTGACGGTGGAACAAGGAACAAGGAACAAGGAACAAGGAACAAGGAACAAGGAACAAGGAACAAGGAACA
>CAZJNL010000330.1:0-1599 GCA_964546515.1 uncultured Oscillatoria sp. | reverse complement strand
AGGAAGAAAAGTTCTCCCCCTCTCCCCATCTCTCCTGAACCGTGAGAAGATAGAAAAACTGTCAAGGCACGCGCCCGCTGCCGTCGCACTGACAGTTTTTCAGCTTGTTAGAGAGAGTACACAGGGTTTTATTATGAAAGTTGGCGATCGCGTTCGCGTCAAAGAGTCTGTCGTTGTTTACCATCATCCTGACCATCGCAATCAGCCCTTTGATGTCAAGGGTCTAGAAGGAGAAATTGCAGCCATCATTGAGAACTGGCAAGGAAGACCCGTTAGCGCCAACCTGCCTTTTGAAGTCAAGTTCGACAAAAAATTCAAAGCCCACTTTCAAAAAGGGGAGCTAGAACTCATCGAATAGGCAGCCGCGAAAAATTTTACCTGCGTCCCCGGACAAACCAGCCAAAGATATTAATATCTCCGCGCATTTTCTGCAACTCTTGCCGGTGGCGCTCAGCTGTTGAGTAGTACCACTGGCAGTAACTGTCAAATTCTTGCCGGTACTCAACTTCCCGGTAAAATTCGCGGGCAGTTTGGTGCGCTTCTAGAATTTCAATTTCGGGTTGGGGCGCGGGAACGATCCATCGCAAGTCGTTGAAGCTCATAACTTTTAACTGGCAGCGATGCCAGGATTGACAGGGTAGCGGATAAGCGGGCAATAATCAGCTGAAGCGACTCGGTATCCCTCAATTCTGGCCGGTCGAAACGAGCGACCTCCGACCTGCAGGTCTGGAGCCTGGATTGCTTACGCCCACCATAACACAGAATCCCAAACCGCGCCGGCATCCCCTGCCCCGCCGGTGCCATCTTTGCAGAGCCGGCTGAGTCTTTCAGCAAAGGGCTTGACATTTGACAGCAATTATGATATTGCTTATGGCTGGAAGTGGGATGGGATATGGCGCATTCGAGCGTCAAACATCCCTCGCGCAGAGGCGGGTTTACCCAAGATATCTGTAGGACGGCAGAAGATATTTATGAACCCGCCCCTACTGATTCACCCACCGAAATACAAGCGCCCACCACTGCCTTTGAACCGGCAGCAGCTCCGCTGGCGGTTTCCGGTTAAATCGTTTCTTTACTCTCAGCGTCCTCTGCGCCCTCTGCGGTTAAAAATTTCAATCAAAAACCGTACAAGCGAATTTGCGAAAACCCTTAAAGCCAGCCTTTGAGGCGATACACCGCTATACCGATATATTCCTTCAACGCTTTGGTTGCCTGCTCCAGCCGTTCGGCATCGGGCAGCAGATTGAGCACAACAGCTTGCCAGCTACTTGAGAGTTCTCGCACATCTTGCTCGCTCACCAGAAAGTCCGTGGGAGCGGGAATCGCCTCAATTTTCTGGCGCTTGAAAATCAGGAGCGAGCGCGGCATGTGTATGGCTGAGGTCACCAGCAGCACCCGCCGGCGGATGCCTTGGGAGTCGAGGAGTTTGCCCACATTGACGGCATTTTCGTAAGTGTTGAGGGAGGTTGGGTCTTGCAGGATGGCGGATGCCGGCACCCCCATTGCCCGAGCCAGCGTGGCCATGTCCTGCGATTCGGGTGGCCCTCCGTCTTTCCAGTCAATGCGACCGCCGCTGAGAATCAAAAAGGGAGCTTTGCC
>CAZJNL010000329.1:0-6089 GCA_964546515.1 uncultured Oscillatoria sp. | reverse complement strand
GACTTCTATCTCAAACTTATTCGATTAATGAAAGACTATCCTCTTCAGCACCGTATAGAATTTGAAAAAGCGTGGGCTCAGGCAGTCAATCGCTTTGAACTAGAATTTTTGAAAGACTTTGCTACGCCTGAGGGGGCTATCGATTTGGAAAAAATTGTTCAGCTGAGCAGCGGCAAGTCTCCCCCAAAGAAGAAGAAAAAACAATCTTAAAAAGCCGGCTTATAGGTTTTATTGAAACTCAGTTGCCTGCTTCCTGGCAGCCTGTTTGAGAGAAAAGCTGGATGGTAAAACAAAGGCTTTCTCGTCGTGATAGCACCCTCCCTTTTGCCGAAGGAAAAGTGCGGTCTGTCGGGCGTGTCTTCGACCGGACATCGCTTCCTTGCTTCCTCCCGAGGCGAGGGCGTAGCGCGGGCGTCGGACATCGCTCACTACTCAAATGCACCTGTTTTCCTATTGGGTGCGGCATCACCCAGATAAATTGGGCCAGAACCATCAGGAATTTTAATCCAGCCAAGGTCTTTTAGACGATGTTTCAGATTAGCTGGTGTTACTCCTAGTTCATGCGCCATTGCCTTAAGGTGCTCCCATCTCGTCAAATCACGTCCCTTTTGTGTTTTTTCCATGATGTGTCGAGGCATCAGCAAGCAACTGGCAAAATACTGAGCTTGCCACTCAATCTTTTTTAGCTGACCGCTAACACTACGGCAGAGTAACGGCTGCACATTTACCTCAATCCCCTGATCTATCCGTTCTACAAACCTGCCAACCGCCTTTTGGTCAATGTGCAGCTCCCAGTGTCCAATCTCATGGGCTAATGTTGATTCTCCAAATCCACCATGCAGTCCAGGAATATCTTTATTGATTACAATTTCACGTTTTGTGGGCAGTATCATGGCTGCTAGAGGTCCTTCATCATCAGGAGGTATGCTTTCCCACACAACACCTATATCCAGAAAGTCAGCAACACGAGTAGCATCAAGAGGCCATTTTAGAGGGCGATTGCGATCTGCTTGCATACGCCTTATAACGTCCGCCGCCTGACGCTCAATTTCCTCTTTAGGAATGTACCGATAGGGCTTGATTACATTCAACTTTGCTTATCCTCACGTTCTAGTTGTGTTGTTTCCCGCAGTAATTTTTGGGCAAAATCAGGATTGTCTCGCATTCGGCGCAGCAAAGCAGGCACCTGCTTGTTGTACGTCTTGACAAGCTCCTCAAAAACTTTGGCGTCCTCCGGCGTGATGCGACCGGCTAGGCATCTCAAGTTCTCTTCATTTAAATCTAGGTGAAGCGCTAACAACCGAATCACATCCTGACTGGGCGGATACCCAGCGTGGTCGTTTTCCAGTTTGGACAGGTAGGTATAATCCACACCTATCAGCTTGGCCAGCTCGCGCTGACTGTATTCCTTGTCCTTACGGGCTTGACGAATAAGCTTGCCAAAAGTCTGACTCACGGCTTTCTCCCTACTTACCCACAGATCATACTCTGGGTTGACTAGAAAAATCAACAGCGTGGTTGACGATGGCAGTCAACATGGGCTAAGGTAGTAGGGTTGGCTTAGGCAGTCAACGCAGGAGGACGCTCTATATATGGTGTCTGCCCAAAACACCGCTGGATGCGAGGCCCCTCATCTGGGGCGGCCAAAGAAAAATCAAAACAGGGTTGACGATGGCAGTCAACATGGGCTATTGTGGATCTGTAGGGTTGGCTTAGGCAGTCAACGCAGGAGGACACTATATATATGGTGTGTGCCCAAAACACCGCTGGATGCGAGGCCCCTCATCTGGGGCGGCCAAGACTGAACCCATCCCAGCACGGCTGTGCGACCGAGCTGGTCACGGAGACGGGGCTGGCAGTTCAGATTTCTGTCCACCGGCCCAGTCCCTTTCTACCGCCTTTTACTCCAGGGAGTTAAACTCATGAACAAAATTTGGCAATTTGCCAGTTATAACCTCTGGCTACAATTTGCTCCCCCAGTGGGGCAAGAACACTGGCACTGCGATATGAAGCGAGGTTTTGCCAGGGCGCGAAAACGAGAACCTCAAGTTAAAGCGCTCTTAGAGCGAGACAGCACACCACAGCGGATTGGCATTCTGGCACAAAGAGGGGTTTATGAATTTCATCAAGACCCCCTGATGCTGTACCGGCGAGATGCAGTGGAGAAGGTAGCAGAGATTCTGGAATTGAGCCAAGAGCCAGCAGAAGTCCAGGAGCGAGTGATTCAAATCCTGAATAACTACCACGAGAACCCAATTCTCTTTGGGAAGAACATCATCAAACTCAACCGAGGAGATCAGGGATTTCCCGAACCTATCCTCATGCAGCAGGGAAATTACCTGTTCAACTTCTTTGCAGCAATTGACTGCATTTTTGCCGAGCCAGATGGCACGCCGCACATTTTGGACTTCAAAACAGGGAAATCTGACTTTGACCAGCGACAAGCGTATGTTTACCTGCTAGCAGCCAGCTATCTCTATCCGCAGCAACCAGCAGTTGCCTCGTTCTACAACTTGGAAAACGGTAAGTGGTCAGACCCAATTACTGCAACAGCTGCTCAACTAAACGCTATCCAGAGGAAGCTGGCAGAGATAGCCAAACAGCACCAGCAACATTTGAGTCGTTACCGGAATTCCCCAACCCAGTTCAGCCAAATTTTTCCAGCCAATCCAGGTGTTGCCTGCCGGTACTGCCCCGTTCATTCAATTTGTGAATTTTCCGAGATCGAGGTTTCTGCATGAATCCTGTTCAATCCCCACCTACTCCAACGTTTTTGAGCGAAATTTTTCCTCTAACAATCTCACAGCCCAATTTGACCTGCTTTCGACTGACCCCTGAAATTACGCGGGAGGAAGGCAACCGCTTGAGCTTCCATCTCAGTCGGAACTTACCTAGAATGGTCCTTATCTGGCAGGAGGGATATTTTTACGCTCTGGGGATGCCCAAGATCCCCATGCCCTCCCCAGAAAAGTGGCAAGTCATACTGGAATATGTTCAAAACCGATTAAAAGACTTTGGCGAGCGCTACTGGTCTTTTCAATGGGTGCGCCAGCCACAGGCGACACCTTTAATCCTAGCTCAACTAGCTGTTCAGGTCTTAAATAAAACCCGATTCGATAATCCACTTGTTCTGCTTGAGAAGGGAGTTGAAGTCAGGCGCGAGGTGGACTTCTGGCAAGAAACCATAGAACTGCAAGGTAAATTACAGCCGGCTCTGACTTTAACCGTTCGCAGCAGTATCCTCTACAGAGGGAATTTGGCTGAGTTTTACGAGAATCATCCCTACCGGCAGAATCCCAAGCAGCTTTTGATTGGTCTGAATGTTCGCTCTATTGAATCCGGTGGTTACGGTACTGTCACCGAGATCGTAGGAACAGTTGGAGAACACAGGGAAAAACTAATCGAGAATGCGACTGGCGCAATCAGCAAACAAGAACTGCAAAACGCGCCAGACGAACAACCCCTCGTTGCTGTGCAGTTTGGCAAAGACCCAAAGAAGTATCACTATGCAATAGCGGCTTTGCGTCCCTGTGTCACAGATGAAACAGCTCGCCTGTTTGAGGTGGAATATGGAAAGTTGCTCAAGGCAACTAAGATTCCTGACAAACAACGAACAGACCTCTTAACTTACTACAAAAAAAGAGCAGGAGAGGCTCTCGCCACTTATGGATTTCAGCTATCTCGCAGTATCAACAGCCAGGATTATAACACCATATTCTGGCAACCGCCGCAGCCACTTGAGTCAACCCCCCTGCTTTTTGGCAATGGCGTCAGGAGTGTTCAAGGTAAAATCCTGACCGGGCTGTCTAAAGGTGGTGTTTATCGCCGTCAGCCTAAATATCAGGACGCCTCAATATCTATTGGAATTGCGGTTCTGAATCTTTGTGAATTGAACGCAGATAAGTTTATGGAAGAAGTCCGTAAGCGGCTAAAAAGCTATAAATTTGAAAGCGAGATAGTCGGTCTAAAGCAGCTGTCAGTCAATAACTTAAGCGGAGCTGAAGCTAGAGCCACAGTCGAAAGAGCCGCTGATGAATTAATGGTTAGTGAACCCGATATCGTTTTGACGTTTCTACCCCAAAGCGACCGCCACGATGATAATAAAGATGGCGGCAGTCTTTATTATTGGGTCTACTCACGGTTGCTGCGACGCCAGAAAGCCAGCCAAGTGATTTATGCCGATACCCTCAGCCGTGTTGACCAATGGAAAAACATCCTCAATCAGGTGATTCCGGGGATTCTGGCAAAGCTGGGTAACTTGCCTTTTGTTCTGGCTGAACCTTTAAACATTGCTGATTATTTCATCGGCTTGGATATTTCCCGATTTGCCAAAAAGAAGGGTTCCGGGAGCGTGAATGCCTGTGCGAGCGTGCGGATTTATGGCCAAAAAGGGGAGTTTATTCGCTACCATTTGGAAGATAAGCCGATTGAAGGGGAAGCAATCCCTCCAGAGTTTCTAGAAACATTGCTACCGGCATCTGAACTCAGAGGCAAAACTGTCCTAATTTACCGGGATGGGTATTTTTGTGGCGGTGAAGACAAGCATTTGCGGGACTGGGCTAAAGCAATTTGCTCAAAATTTATTCTGGTGGAGTGCAGGAAGTCTGGTGTTCCCCGACTTTACAACCTGAATCAGAAAGTTGTGAAAGCACCGGACAAAGGGTTGGCACTTCGCTTGTCGTCTCGTGAAGCAGTTCTGGTAACAACTAAGGTTTCCCCGACTGTCGGTTTGGCTCGCCCCCTGCGTTTGACGGTTCTTGAGCAAGAAGACCCAGTAGCAATTGAAGATCTCTTAGACACGACTCTTAAACTAACATTGCTGCATCACGGGGCGCTACATACCCCTCGCTTGCCAATGCCACTGTATGGCTCGGATCGCATGGCTTATCTGCGCTTAAAGGGGATTTATCCTAGCAGTATGCTGGAAGGCGACCGGCAATTTTGGCTGTAAGCCCGGGCAACCTTAACGCACACCGGCACTCACCCAGGCACCCCACCCCCTCTGCTTCAGAAAGCCCGCGAAGGCGGGCTTTGTTTGTATAGCCGCGATTTCAATCGCCAGGAGCACAATCCACCCACCGGCACTCACCCAAACCCACCGGCACTCACCCAGACAACCTCACTCAAACACCACCGTCTTATTCCCATAAACCAACACCCGATTCTCCAAATGCAACCGCACCGCCCTCGCCAAAACCATCCGCTCCAAATCCTTCCCCTTGCGAATCAAATCCCCCACCTCATCCCGGTGACTCACCCGCACCACATCCTGCTCAATAATCGGACCGGCATCCAATTCCGCCGTCGCATAATGCGCCGTCGCCCCAATAATCTTCACCCCCCGCTCATACGCCCTCTCATAAGGATTCGCCCCCGCAAAAGCCGGCAAAAACGAATGGTGAATATTGACAATTTGCGGAAATTGTGCTATAAACTCAGCCGTAACAATCTGCATGTATTTCGCCAACACCACCAAATCAATCTTGTACTGCCGTAACAGCTCTAACTGTTTCCCCTCCTGCGCCAACTTATTCTCCTTCGTAATCGGAATGTGGTAAAAATCCGCACCAAATTGCTCCGCCACACCCTTAAGATTCCTATGATTGCTAACAATCAGCGGAATTTCAGCCGAGAACTCCTTAGCTCGCTGACGCCAAATCAAATCCAGCAGACAGTGATCCTGCCGGCTCACCCAAATCGCAATCCGCCGCACCGCATCCGAAAAGTGCAACTTCCAAGTAGCTTGCAGCGGTTGCGCAATCTCCGCAAATGCCGGTGCGATCTCCTGACGCGCCAAATCAAACCCATCCAGCTGCCACTCCAACCGGCTGAGAAACAGCCCAGCCGCAAAATCAGTGTGGTGATCCGCGTGAATAATATTCCCATTGTGGTCAAAGATAAAATTAGCAAGCTTGGCCACAAGTCCCCGCTGGTCGGGGCAAGAAACAAGCAGTGTTGCAGTAGGGCTGGTCATCTTACTTCCGTTTGATTAACTCTAATTATTATCGAAGCGTATCTCTCTCTCTTGTAGAGACGCGATTTATCGCGTCTTCTTGTAGAGACGCGATTTATCGCGTCTGATAAATCGC
>CAZJNL010000328.1:0-6089 GCA_964546515.1 uncultured Oscillatoria sp. | reverse complement strand
GGGGGGATGCAGCGCCGGCTGAATATCGCAGTGGCGCTGGTGCACCAGCCAAAGTTAGTGATTTTGGACGAACCGACGACTGGTTTGGATATTGAAGCGCGTTACGAGATTTGGAATTTAATCCGCCGGCTGAAAAGTCAGGGGATTACGATTTTGCTGACTACTCATTTGTTAGATGAAGCGGAGCGCCTCTGTCAGCGCATTGGGATTCTCAAACGAGGGCGCATTGTGGCTGAGGGGAGTTTGGAGGAGTTGCGGAAAAAGATTCCAGCGGCGGAAATTGTGGTGGTGCAAACGCCGGATGAGGAGGCTGCTATTGCGCGGGCGCGTCAGTGTGGGTTCGCTCACCGGCGCTATGGGAGCGATCTGGCTTTTTGGCTGCCAAAAGTGCTGGAGTTGAAGGAAGTTATCGCCTGTTTTGATGGGGTGCCTCTGGATTCTATTTCTCGGATGCCGGTGCGTTTGGAGCATATCTATGTGGAGGTGACGCAGGGTGGGGGCTGAGAAAGAGAAACCGGGTTTCTGAATAAATATTTCGGTTCAGATGCAAACTTTGTCGCAGAAACCCGGTTTCTGGGGGGCTGAGAAACCGGGCGCTGCCTCACCTATTTTTGTTTGAGCACGAGCAAAGTAATATCATCGTACACCTTTTGCTCGCCAATATGCTGGAACACGCTCTCAATCACCGCCTGCTTGATTTCTGCAGCCGAGCGCTGCCAGTTGCGGCTAACAACTTCCAGGAGGCGCTCGATGCCGTATTGCACTCGCTCCCTATTTTCAGCTTCGGTAATCCCATCCGTGTAGAGCACAACCCCATCCCCAGGATTCAAGTAGACCTGATATTGACTGACAAAATCAGCCACCTCAGAAACTAGCCCAATGGGGAAACCTAAATCCACCGTATCAATCAGCTCGGCAACGCCGCCAAAGCGTACCACGATTGCCTGTTCGTGCTGCCCGCTCAAGCGCACAACTCCCTGAGAGTAGTCTAGCAAAGACAGGGTAAGGTTTTTATCGGAATCCATCCGCTGCACGTTGCCGTAAATCGTCTCGTTAATCGCCTGAAGGAATTTCGCCGGGTCGGTTTCGCGATCGGAAAGCAGGGCTCGCACTGCAGTTTGCACCATCAGCATCACCACCCCACTTTCTAACCCGTGTCCCGTTACGTCGCCGATGGCAATTTTAACTTGTCCGTCCTGTTGCAGCACGTCGTAGTAATCGCCGCCAACTTCGGCTGCCGGTTCCATAAAACCGGCAATCTCTAACCCCGGTATTTGATTGAGTTCTGACTCCTTCGGGAGCAGCATCAGTTGCAGTTTTCGCGCCACGTCTAGCTCAGCGCTCATCCGGAGATTTTCAGCTTTTAGCCGCTCGTTGAGGAGAGTAATTTCCCGGTTGGCTGCGGCGAGTTGAGCGGTGCGCTCCTCCACTTTTTGTTCCAGGGTGCGGTACAGCAGAGCGTTTTCAATAGAAATGGCGGCTTGGGAGGAAAGGATTTTCAAGACTTCCAGCCGGTCGGCGGTAAATGCGCCTGCGGTGAGGTTGTTTTCTAGATACAGAATGCCGGTGAGTCTGCCCTGATTGATCGCCGGCACGCACAAAACCGATTTGGGTTGGTGCTGGATGATGTAGGGATCAGCCGCAAAAGTGGTGTCAGCCGTGGCATCATGAATTACCAGGGCTTCTCTGGTGCGCGAGACATAGTTGATCGGGCTGGCGGGAACCTCCTGGCTGCCGGCAAGCGGCTGAGATTGCAGGTTGGACGACAGACCGCTACACTGGATTTCAATTTCCCAGTTGCCTGCTTTTTGCAAAATCAGAGCGGATTTAGTGGCACCGGCATTTTCCATCACCACTCGCATCAAAGTTGAAAGCACCTGGTCGAGAATAATTTCTCCAGAGATAGCTTGAGACGCTTTCATTACTGTTGCCAAGTCCAGATCGGCGGAACTTCCTGTGCCGGTGAAAGTGCTGGTGGTGCCGGTCATCTCGGCAAGTGTCTCCCCGCTGCGGCGGTTTGTTTCCCTGTTGAGGATAGGGGCGAGTAATTGGGGATAGCGCTTTTCTAAGTTCTCAACTTTGGCGGTTGCTCCCCAGCGAGCGTAGCAGTAATAGGCGTCAGCCATATAGGTTCGGGCAATTCTCTCTTTTCCCCACGCCAGATAGAATTTGGCGGCTAGCTCCAGAGCGAGGGCTTCTTCTTGGATGTAGTCCTGCGCTTTTGCACCCTCGATGGCGCGATCGTAATACTCCATCGCCTCGATATTTTGACCCAGAACCCGGCATCGCTCGGCTTCAACTAGATGAAATTTATGGGTGAAGTTCTCAGGAGCGTGAGCCGCCCATTCCTGCATTTTTGACTGATTGGCAGCCACATTTTGCAGCCAGGCATCTCGCTGCGCTTTGGCAACATCATCCCACATCCCCAACCGCGCCAGTGAATCGTAAAAATGCCAGATAGGAACGGCTATCAGTGCTGTCGCTGCGTCTAAATACTGCGCTGCCATTTCAGCATTTCGCACGGCTTGAGGGCAGTTTTCAAAGAGAAAGCAGAGAATCAGCTTGTTCAAATACAAGTAGTAAATTGCGCTTCTATCATTCCTCTTTTCCATTTGCGATAACAGTGCGGATTGGCTGGAATTCTCCTCCGCACAACAGCAGAGATTGTCAGAACTTCCCCGCAAGGTAAGGACTGCCTGCCGGTAGATTTCATTCCAATTCAAAGCGGTTGCTTGCTTGAGCTGACCGGCAGCGTAACTGATGGCTGCCATCTCCCGCTCCAACTCCGCCAGATCCTTGCCGGTGAAATAGGAATGGTAGCATTTATAGAATCCGCAATAAGCAGCGTATTCTATCTCGCCGGTTTCCCGTCCGATTTCATAGCCAAACTGCAAAGTTTTTAAGGTTTGCCGGACGTGTTCTTTCCAAGGTCTGATATGCGCTTCAACGACAACAATTGATTTAGCCTTGAGTTGGGACGCATTGAAGCGCGACAGGATGCTGTAAGCCCACTTGCCAAATTGAGAGCCGGCCTCAATGGTTTGGCTGTCGCCGCACAAAATAATCCCGTAACACGAATAAGCGTGGGCGGAAGCGGGAGCGTTTCCATAATGAATAGATAAATTAACTTGGGCGCACACAATCAGGGGAAACAGTTCAGGAGCGGCTTGAAAGGTAGCAGAAGCGATACTGGACAGGATGCGCATGGCTGCTAACTTTTCAGGAGCCGTCATTGCCGGCAAAGCGCTTAAGTCCTCGACCGCACTTTGCCGCCAAGAAGAAGCGGTTTCCTCCAGGAAGCGCTGAATGTCCAACTTCGCCGGCTTTTCGGGAAGGCTCACCCCCAAAAGCTTCAGAACTTCCAGACCCATCTTAATCGCTTCCAATTGCCTGGTCTGCGCTATAGAGGCGCTGATCTTGACTTCATAGATTTTCACCTTGTCCAGCACCGTTTTGGCGCGATTTTGCACCGCACCAGCCAATCTCTCCATCTCCTCTAAGTCAGCGCTGAGATAAGCTACCTCGCAGGCTTCTACATGCAGTGATAGCGCCAGTTCATAATTGTTTTCCCAGCTAGATTCTCCGAGGATTTCTCTGCCGGCAGTTAAATACTTGAGGGCTGCAGCGTGCGCAGTTGAAAGCTTAGCTTTACGCCCCGCCATCAGATTCAGCTGCGCTAGTTCTTCTCGCTCCGCCGGTTCGGCGAGTAACTCTCCCCCCATATTCAACTGATTGACAATATCAAAAATCTTCTCTTCTCGTTCCTCAAAAGGCGTATCTCTCAACAGCAGCTGCCCAATTTTCAGGTGAGTGGTCTGTTTCCGGTCTTCAGGAATCAGAAAATAAGCCGCTTGCTGCACTCGGTCGTGCAGGAACTTGTAAGGAACGGATAGCTCTGACACCCGCGCCACTTCAGCCGATTCGGAGTCCTGAAAGAACTTGTAAACTTCCCCGATAGGAATCACCAACCCCTCTTGCAAAGCTCTCCACAGGTCAGCCGCTGTCTCCGTCGGGCTTTTTTCTCGCACGACTGCCAGCGTCGCTAAATCAAATTGGCTGCCAATACAGGCCGCCAGTTTCAACACTTCCTGGGTGTCTTCAGGCAGTTTTTGCAACTGAAGCGCCATAAACTCAATCACATCATCGGGAACCAAGCTCGCCCTGACTTTGGCAATATCGCACTGCCAGTAGCCGCTGCTAAAGTCGTAGAAAATTTGTCCTTCTTGGTGCAGGGATTTGAGCAACTGATTCGTAAAAAAGGGGTTGCCTTGCGTTTTCTGCAGCACCAGTTCAGTCAGGGTAAGCGCCCGATCGGGAGGGCAAGTCAGGGTGTCGTAAATCAGCCGGTTCAAGTTGGGCTTATCCAGGGGCGCAAGCGTAATTTGACTGACTGTCGCAGCTGTTTTTCTAATTTCATCTAGCGCCAGAATCAGCGGGTGAGCGGGAGAAACCTCGTTATCCCGATAGGCTCCTACCAGCAGCAGATTGCCGAAGTCTGTCTCAGTCATTAATAATTGAATCAGCTTCAGAGAGGCGGAGTCCGCCCACTGCAAGTCATCCAGAAAAATCACCAGAGGGTGATCTTTGGTAGCGAACACCCGGATGAATTTCCCAAAAACCAGATTGAAGCGATTTTGGGCAGCGCCACCGTCCAGTTCTGGCACCGGCGGCTGTTCGCCGACAATCCGCTCCAATTCGGGAATGACATCAATAATTACCTGTCCGCTCTCTCCCAGTGCCTCCAATATCTTGGCTTTCCACTCCGCCACAGAAGCGGCGCTCTCCGTCAGCAGTTGCCGCACCAGAGTCTGGAAGGCTTGCACCAAAGCTGAAAAGGGAATATTGCGCTTGAACTGGTCAAATTTCCCAGAAATGAAGTACCCCCGCTGCCGCACAATGGGTTTGTGGACTTCATTAACCGCTGCTGTCTTGCCAATCCCAGAAAATCCAGCCACCAGCATCATTTCCCTGGCTCCCTGGCTGACTCGCTCAAAGGCGGCTAGCAACGCCGCCACTTCCGCTTCCCTTCCGTAGAGCTTTTCAGGTATTATAAAGCGGTCAGAAATATCTCGCTGTCCTAAAGGGAAAGGTGAAATGCTGCCCAACTCTTCCCATTGCCGCTTGCAGATTTCCAAGTCGTAGCGGATTCCAAACGCACTCTGATAGCGCGATTCCGGGGTTTTTTCCATCAATTTCACGCTCGTGTCGCTCACCACCTGAGGAATGGCGGGATTCACCTCGAGTGGGGGAGCCGGTTGGCGAGCGATGTGGCAGTGAACTAGCTCCATCGGGTCGCTAGACTGGAAAGGTAACTGCCCTGTCAGCAATTCGTAGAATGTCACCCCCAGCGAGTAGAAATCGGTGCGGTAGTCAATCCCCCGATTCATCCGCCCCGTCTGTTCTGGAGACATATAAGCGAGAGTCCCTTCCAGCACGTTGGGGCTTTGAATTTCTTGGCTCTCTCTGGGCAAGAGGGAAGCGATGCTGAAGTCAATCAGTTTTACTTGCTTGGTTTGGGGGTGAATCAGGATATTCTTGGGCTTGATATCTTTGTGAATCACCCGGTTGCGGTAGAGTCCTTCCAGAGTTTGGACAGTGGAGAGAGCGATGGGAAAAAATTCGCCGAGACTCAATGGCTTGCCGCCGGCATACTCTTTCAGGGAAATCCCCCCAAAGTCTTCCATCACCAGGGCAAAACCGTTGCCGCAGTTTTCCAGGGCGACCGGCTGGACAATTCCCGGCAAGTCGAGGTTTTTGGCAATCGCGTACTGATTCCGGAACTGCACCAGTTCGCTGAATGTGGGATACTCTGACTTGAGGAATTTAAGCACAACGGGTTTTCGATCTGAGGAGCGCAGCCCTCGATAAACTGCGGTTCTAGAGCCGTTATAAATTTGAGTGAGAATCTGGTAGCCAGGAATCGCGATCACAGTTGGGTACTCCAAGAAAGGGGGTTGCTCAAACAGACCATCGCAGCGCTCTCGGGACGTCCCGCCCCCATTTTTGGCACTCGGGGCCGCACCCCGGGAACGTTTTTGTTACAAGCAACATCATAGCTCACTTGCCAGAAAATCTGGCAAGCCCTTGCT
>CAZJNL010000327.1:0-6093 GCA_964546515.1 uncultured Oscillatoria sp. | reverse complement strand
CGGATGTTTTTGTCTTTCCTACCTATGAGGATGTCTGGGGAATGGTGGTGCCTGAGGCTCTGGTTTTGGGCAAACCCATCCTGTGTTCAAAAGGGGCAGCCGCCGCCGAACTGCTTGTTGAAGGGGAGAATGGTTACATCTTCGATCCAAACAATCCCGAAGAGCTGGCCGAAAGTATGCGCCGGTTCATCGACACTCCCGACCTGATTGCCTCAATGGGCCGTAAATCCGAGCTGCTCATAGCTCAATGTACCCCGCAAACAGCGGCACATTCTTTTTTCGAGGTGATATCGTTTGTTTTGAAGAAGCAATAATGCCCGACATCATTGTTGCCCGATTACAAGGTCATGCAGTCGAGAAATTGTGCGTACATACCAAACCCAGGGGCAGCACACCCCACCCAGATACCGCACGCCTACAGATAGATTCAATAGAGGGGAGTGCCCAGCCCACCTCTAGCTCGTTGTTTCAGGAGAGGTTTCTATGAAAATCTGGCATGTTATGTCGGGTGAGTTTTCTCCCCAAAAAGTCTGTGGGGTAAATAATACGGTTTTGCTTATTGTAAAGGAGCAGGCGCTTCTAGGTCATTCAGTGGCTGTTTTGCTAGATACTCCACCTGATAGCGCTGCCAAGGCGCTGGCTGAGCAAACAGGCTTGGAACTGGTTTATATTCCTGTGAGTGGCTGGCGCTACAATCCTCAGGGACTGGAGCCATTTTTGAGCGGCAAACCCCCACAGATTGTACACATGCACTCGGTGTTCATTCCTCAGCAAGCTACTTTGGGGAGTCAGCTAGTCCAAAACAAAATTCCCTACGTTATTACCCCCCACGGCGGATTAGAATTCAGGCGTTCGCGCGCCAAGAAGCTCATCTATAGCTGGCTTGTGGAAAAGTCCAGATTCAAAGCAGCCGCCGCGATCGCGGTGGTTTCCCCTAAAGAAGAAGAAACTGTACGGGCTTTCGTACCCGCTTACCGGGGCGCGCTCCGGTGGGTGGCCAACCCGGTTGACACCAGTAACCTAGACGGACACAGTTGGAAAGGCAACATAGAAGCCAAACGCCTGATTTTCCTGGGGCGGTTTGACGTCCTGCATAAAGGACTCGACATTTTGGTGGAGATCGCTCGCTGGGTGCCGGAGATAGAATTCCACCTGTATGGCAACTCCGAGCCTAAAACCAAACAATCTTTTGAGGAGCTTCAGCGCAACCTGCCTGCAAACGTCTACTTCCACAGCCCAGTTTTCGGTGCCGAAAAGATGCAGGTGCTGACTGGTGCTAGCCTTTATATTCAAACTTCTCGTTGGGAAGGGTTCCCCATCTCGATAGCCGAGGCGATGTATCTGGGGGTTCCTTGCGCCGTAGCTGATAGCCTCAATATGTCCGAGCTTCTACGCCTGCACGATTTAGGTCTGATGTTGCCGCCAAATCCTCAGGAAGCCGCCAGCCGTCTCGGGGAGGTTCTTGCCCAACCCACCCGCCTTTGGGATTGGTCAGAGCGGGCGCGATCTTTTGCCCAAGCCCACTTCAAACCCCGTGAGGCGGCCCGGGCCTATCTCAATCTTTATGAAGAGATTCTCAATCCATAAACCGTCTTCTATACCCCTATTTTTGCCAACGCCTCTACAGGCAATCTCCCATAAGGAAGGGGGAGAATCTCTCTCCCCCTCTCTCCGTCCTTTCAAAGATAGGTTTCTCGGTAAGAGGGGCTAAAACCCTTATGAACCAGCCCGGTTACAGTTTAAATCTGTAAGGAAATGCCAAAGGGGGATTTGAGAGTTTAGCTCTGGAAAAAATACCTGGAAAGCTCTTTCCCTATCCCCCCTCTATTTTCTCCTAAGGTCTAAATATGAAAACCCGAACTGTAAAACTGTTGCGCCGGAGTGAATACAGGGCTAGATTTCACAGAGGTGATTACTTTGTTATCAAGCATCTGGCCAACTTCATCGAAAGCGAATTAATGAATTTCGTCAAACCAGGAAAAACTGTTGGGTATCTGGGCTGTGGCCAACAGCCAATGCGAAAGCTAATCGAGGAGTTGGGGGGAATATATACAGGAGTTGACTTTTCTCAAAACTCCCAAAATACAGTTCAAGTTTTAGCCAGCATCACCGAGGTTCCATTGCCTGACAATTCCTTTGACGTTATTCTATGCACAGAAGTATTAGAGCATGTTCCTGATACCTATAGGGCTTTCCAATAAATGGCCCGATTAATCAAGACCGGCGGCTATATAATTATTACTTCTCCATTTTCTTCCCCTTTGCATGAAGAGCCGTATGACTTTGTACGATTAACGCCTTATCAGGTTCAGGAGGCAGCAAAAAAAAGAAATCTTGAAATTTTAAGCCTGTAAAAATCGGGAAACGAAGTAGAAGTAATGGCAACGGTATGGGATAATATGTGGGGCAGGATGGGAATAGACAAGAAACAATATCGCGACAGTATGGCCCGCAAAGCATTGAGTGTATTTATTCGTTTACTGGGAAACTCAGTTGGCTTAGCCGGCAGTGCTTGGCTGGGCCAATTACTCTCAAAGAAGTATTATCTCAGCCTCATGTGTGTTTTAACGAAAACTGACTCTACTGACTCCCAGAAACTCCGATGAAGTATACTATTAGATAAAAAGATCCTCAGTCAATGAAAATCCTTCTATCTGCCTTCGCCTGCGAACCTGGACTCGGCTCCGAGGAAGGCGTGGGCTGGAATCTGGCTGTGCGGGCAGCCAAATACGGCGAAGTCTGGGTATTGACTCGCACTTTTTGCCGGCCATTTATTGAGGCAGAGCTGGCTCGCAATCCAGTGCCGGACCTCCACTTTGCCTACCTCGATCCCTTCGGCTGGAGCGAGGATTGGAAGGGAAGGCAAGGGTTACTTCTACTTCACTACTACCTCTGGCAAATTTGGGCCTATTTTGTGGGGCGGAAACTCCACCGGCAGATTGGCTTTGACATCGTGCGTCACGTCACTTATGTGAAGCACTGGTCTCCGAGCTTCCTGGCGCTGCTGCCTGCGCCCTTCATCTGGGGGCCGGTCGGCGGCGCGGAATCCGCACCCCAGGCATTCTGGAAAGATTTTAGCCGGCGGGGCAAAGTTTACGAAATTCTGCGAAACCTGGCTCAAGAGCTCGGCGAGCGCGATCCGTTCACCGGCTTGACGGCGAAGCGCAGCACCCTCGCACTAGCAACCACCGAGGAGACGGCTCAACGGCTGCGCTGGCTGGGGGCGAAGCGGGTTCAGGTGTTCTCCCAAGTGGGTTTGTCCAAGGAAGAGATCGCCAACTTGGGGCAATATCCAGTCCCTGCGGAAAGTCCTGTGAGGTTCATCAGTGTGGGCCGGCTCCTCCACTGGAAAGGGGTTCACCTCAGTTTGCGAGCCTTTGCCCTAGCCAAGATTGAGCTTTCCGAGTTGTGGGTCGTGGGAAATGGCCCTGAACGGCAGCGATTGCAAGCTTTAGCCGGCGAACTGGGGATTGCAGACAAAGTGCGTTTCTGGGGCGCTTTATCGCGCAGCGAAACGCTGCAAAAGATGGGGGAGTGCCACGCCCTCCTGCACCCCAGCCTGCACGAATCAGGGGGGTTTGTGTGTTCGGAGATGATGGCGGTTGGCCGTCCAGTCATCTGCCTGGATCTCGGAGGACCGGCCACCCAGATTACAGAAGAAACCGGCATCAAGGTGCCCGCTCCCGATCCGGAAAAGGCTGTGCTAGGCTTATCGGATGCCATGATTCGCCTCGCCGGCGACCCAGAACTGCGTTCCCGTATGGGCAAGGCGGGACAGCAGCGGGTGAGGGAGGTTTTTGACTGGGATGTCAAAGGTGAGTTTTTTGCCCAGCTGTGCCAAGACATTCTAGCTGGGAAATCGGTAAGCGGGTAGCGCCCAAAAACCCGGTTTCTTAAAGAAACCGGGTTTTTCATCAACTTTATCCATACCGCTTCTCTTGCTCTGGGGGAGTGGCTTCTAAGGGTTCAAATTTACCCAATTTGAATGCCTGTAAAATAAACAGGAAAATATACAGGGGGTTTAACAGCAGGTATCGCCTCCAGAGACGCCTCGGTTCCTGCACAAGCCGGAACAACCATTCCAGACCAATCTGGGACATAAACTCCGGCGCTTTCGGCAATTTGCCGGCGTGAAAATCAAAAGCGGCACCCACAGCCATCGCCGGCATGGAGAGAGCGTCGCCATTTTCATAAACCCACACCTCTTGCCTGGGGCACCCCAATCCCACGAAGGTAATAGCGGCACCACTCTCGCGAATCTGTGCTATAATTTTATGATTTTCTTCTGGAGAAACTTGCTTGAATTTTGAGGGTTCATACCCAGCAATCACCAGTTTAGGAAACCGGACGCAAAGATTGTTGGATAAAGGTTCCAGCACAGAAGGGTTACTGCCGTACAAGTAGATGGGCAATCCCTCTCGGGCGGCGCGTTCGCAGACTCGCAACATGGTAGTTGGCCCGCACACCCGATCGGGAAGCTGCGTTTTGTAAAGCAAATTCAAGGCCCAGCGCACTGGCTGACCGTCCGGCAAAACCAGGTCAAAATCATTAAGGCGATAGCGATGGGTTTTATCGATCACCCCCGTCATCACCCCATGAACGGCTAGGGCGGAAACGGTCATTTTTCTGCCTTCATGGGCGGCTGCAATAATTTTATCGACAGCCGCCTCGTAATCGAGAGCGTTTACCCAGACGCCCAGGATATTTTTTTTTCCCTTATCAATCATTGGACTGCCTCTTCGCTCCAACGTTCCTGGTTAAATTCGTAAATCTCCTGCAAGATTTGGCGCACGTTATATTTCAACTTCCAGTTGGGATAGTGGCTGCTGAATTTGCCGTTATCGCTGACCCACCAGATATGGTCGCCTATGCGATTCTGCTCCACATAGTTCCAATTGAGTTTCCGACCGGCAATCTCCTCGCACATTTGGATCGCTTCCAGCATTGAGCAGTTGCTGTACCGCCCGCCTCCGCTGTTGTACACTTCCCCGCTGCGAGGAGCCTGAAAGAACTCATAAAAGGCGTTAATCAGATCGGCGCTGTGGATATTGTCGCGGACTTGCTTGCCTTTGTAGCCAAAGACTTTATAAGGTTTGCCCGTCACGGCACACTTCATCAAATAAGCCAGGAAGCCGTGCAATTCCGCACCGGAGTGAGTTGGGCCCGTCAGGCAACCGCCGCGAAAGCACGCACTTTTAAGCCCAAAATAGCGCCCATATTCCTGTACCAGAACGTCCGCCGCCACCTTAGATGCCCCAAACAAACTGTGCAGCGTCTGGTCAATCGACATATCTTCTCGGATGCCCGGTTCATAGGTGTGACCGGGCTCGATTTCCCAGCGATATTCCAGTTCCACCAAAGGCAGGCGATTGGGCGTATCCCCGTACACCTTGTTGGTTGAGGTAAAGATAAACACGGCTTCTGGCGCATATTGGCGGGTCGCTTCCAGCATGTTGAGCGTCCCATTGGCATTTACGGTAAAGTCCGTTTTCGGCTCCCGCGCCGCCCAGTCGTGGGAAGGCTGGGCTGCTGTGTGAATCACCAACTCAATATCCGAACCGTACTGCTTAAAAACCTGGGTTATGGCTTCATAATCCCGAATATCGGCGGTGACGTGGTGATACTTGGCGCTTAACGACTTCTCCAGCCGCTGCCGGTTCCAACTGGTGGAAGCCTCCGCGCCGAAGAAATAGCTGCGCATGTCATTGTCGATTCCCACCACCTCAAAGCCCTGATTGGCAAAAAAGGTAGATGCCTCAGAACCGATAAGTCCGGCTGAGCCGGTGATGATAGCAATGCTCACAGTTGACTTCCCGAAACAATAAAGGTTTTATGTTTAAAGCGCTCTCTCCATGCCGTCGTGGCGTCTGCCGGCTTCGCCCCAGACCCCATCCATGCTGTAGATCCCCCCTGGTCGCACTTTGCAATTGGTTTTTGCCAGAGTGCTGCTTGTTTTTTACCATAATAGTGCAGCTTTTGTTTGAGGTGGGAGCTCGGGGCTGGGCCGCTCACTTCGGATGCCCGCTCCAGACTTTTTCTGGTTCTGATGCTAGCATCAGAACCGGCTCACTTTGCAAGAGTCCCATCCCTGTT
>CAZJNL010000326.1:4515-6093 GCA_964546515.1 uncultured Oscillatoria sp. | reverse complement strand
TTTTGTTTCACAATATAGCGGGGTTGCGAGCTGAGTAGATTCATGCCAAAATGGCAGTGAATATGCCAATTTGGCAACCAACCACTTCAGAGGCTAGCTACAGTATTAATAAGGAATACCGAACAGGTTGAATTTAAAATTTTAGGAGGAAATCCAAATGATTATCGCTGACCTGAACCATCTGGAAGTCGTTTCTGAAGAAACCAATTTAATCAACGGGGGCTGGTTCTACGTGTATGAGGGGATTGCACTTCCTGTGGCTAAGGCTGATGCCGCTTCGATTTCCGATGCTATAGGTTTCCAGACTGTAACAAATAGCGTAACAAAAACAGCTACCGTCAGCGGCCTTTTCTCTAGTTCTATAGCGGCAGCGTCTTCACTGTCTATAGGTTAAAAGAGTTTTACCATCCCCTATTTAAGCCGAAAAATCGCTGGGAGTTAGATGAGTGATAAATCTTTCAGCGATTTTAATCCTTCGCTTAACTGACCGGCGGATGGGAATCACCTGGCACTGGATAGGGCAAGTCTTGCCTCGATTCCTTAATTAACCGAACTTACTGAAAAGGAGAGACGCTATGAGCAAATTAGCGATCGCAGACCTAATTTTTTTTGAGCCAGCCGTTCCTGACAAATATGACATAAGGGGCGGTGGCGGCATAGACACTATAGGTCTTACGCCCAGTCTGACAACTTCCATCAGTACCTCCGCTGACACTTTGGCGTTTTCAAACTATGACGTCAAGGGAAACGCTTCGGATGGATTTAAGCTCAACCTCATTGGTTATGGTGGCGCTGCTGGTGCTGCTGCCGGTGCTGCCTCAATTGGTGGTGCGGCTAACACACAGACTGTCGCTGGGAATTTCATCGGTGGCCTGTTGTAGTTACGGAGAGCGGCAAAGCGAGGTTGTTTAAAAGCTTCGATTTCAAGGAGAAATCCAATGATTATTTCAGACTTGAGCTATTTGGAAAACGTTTCTGACCCCCCCAGCATTGTAGGGGGGTACACGGTTGAAATAAACCGGGCCCTAGTTAAACAGGAGGCTATCTCTGGTGCGACTGCCTTTGGTTATAACGGAGACGTACTGGCAGCAGCAGCTTCTCTGAATATCTTTAAGTTTTTGCAGTTGTAAACTAATCGCTTCTCTACTGAGACGCGGAAACCGCTGGAGGCTGTCAGGCTTTGAGCGGTTTTATGCTTTTAGGCAGTAGCCGGTGGCGAGCGGGCGGTGTATAGCGGCGGTACAGCACCCCGACTCAATTGTTTGATTGGTAAATGGGTACTTGCACCGGCATGGGGATGGGCCGACTTGAACTGTTCTAGCCTCAGATGTCTTACCCGACTCCGGGGAAGCGCTACCTGCTGGAACGCACCTGAACCCCGATTTTGGCCTGAGGTCTGAATCCGGATCATTTGAATGATAAACAACAGAATTATCTGCCAAATTGGCAACACAATGCTGTTCCGGATCGCTACAGTATTAATAACAACCAAACAAGGTTGTGAACGCCACAAAAACTACTTGCAGGAGAAAACCAATGATTATCTCTAACCTGAACCATTTTGAAACCGTTGCTGAA
>CAZJNL010000326.1:3126-4415 GCA_964546515.1 uncultured Oscillatoria sp. | reverse complement strand
TAATGCCTACGCTATCGGCGGAAAGGCTACCGCTAACAAAGGCGGTGCCAGTGCCGATACGATTGCCACTGCCACCAACACCTCTGTGCTTTATCAGTCGAATTGCGTCTCAGACCTAGCCATCGACCCCTAGACCCCTAAATCTCGACTTGAGAGATCGAACAGTTGGGGAGTCCTAAAGGCGAAAGGATAACTGAACGGCAGGTCTTTTGGGATTCCCCAACCACCGTTGAAAATTTCCACTACTTTCACAGGAGAAAACCAATGATTATCTCTAACCTGAACCATTTTGAAACCGTTGCTGAAGCCGATGTTCTGGGAGCCGGTGTGAACTTCTCCGTTTTCAACACTGCCAACGTGTCCCAGTATGCTAATGCCTACGCTATCGGCGGAAAGGCTACCGCTAACAAAGGCGGTGCCAGTGCCAATACGATTGCCACTGCCACCAACACCTCTGTGCTTGTTCAGTCGAACTGCGTCCAAGACCTAGCCATCGACCCCTAGACTTGTAAATATCATAGAGGTTGAACAGTTGAACTAGGGAAACCGCTGAAAGTTTAATTGGAATTAATTTTCTAAAAGTTTCAGCGGTTTTATCACTAAAAAGGAGAGACACCATGAGTGCATTAGTCATTCCGTATCTAAACTTTCTGGAAGTAATTAACTTCGCCAGCATGGGCGATGTGAAAGGCGGATTAGTGAATACTACTAGCGGCATAACGATTGAAGGATCGCCAGAGAAGGTTAAGATTAAGGGTCCTGTGACTTCCTCAACATCTGTTCAGGAGAATTCTTCTGGAACAACTTCTTCGGGAGAAGTGGTGGAGCCACCTGCAATTTCAAAAGTATTGGACTTGTTCGGATTGATTCCCCCTCTTCAATTACCTTGATTTACCTTTCCAGTTTTTCAACCTTTGTTGAACCGGTTAAATCCGCTGAATGAAAAAATATTTCAGCGGTTTTATCCCGAAATAGTTTTTTTTAGTCCGTGACATCCCCTACAAAAGACACCCGCAGCTGGAGTGCCCAACGTAACAAAAATTAACACTTTGCTGCTGCGACGCCACAGCAACGCCCCGGGGGGGTGGTATTAACCTATTTGACTGCATAGAGTGTTGACAGCCTCTAGGGCTAGGCGATAACAATGATTAATCTCTCAAAGGCATCTATTGAACCGGCTGAAATTGTTAGCCACCTGAAGAAAGGCATCCAGGTGAAAGAAGTGTGCCTGAATATATTACACCAAAAAATTATTAAGCAAGCGGCTCAGCAAAGAAATTTAACAGTCA
>CAZJNL010000326.1:0-3116 GCA_964546515.1 uncultured Oscillatoria sp. | reverse complement strand
AGCGTTATGAAAAGCGCTTGGAAAAAGCTGAAGAGACACTAGCCTGGCTCGCCGATCAGCTGATCTCACCGGATGACTGGGAGGCTGGCATTCGCGACCGCTTGCTGTCTCAAAAATTATCTGAGTCTCTCTTCGCCAAAGAAGTAGAAAAATTTTTCGCTCAAAATAAGCTGGATTATCAGCAAGTAGTCCTCTATCAAATCATTGTTCCCTATGACAAGGTGGCCCAGGAACTCTTCTATCAAATAGAAGAGGAGGAAATCAGTTTTTATGAAGCGGCGCACTTTTATGATCTTGATGAAAAACGCCGGCAGCAGTGCGGGTATGAAGGAAAGCTTTACCGCTGGAGCTTAAAGCCAGATATAGCAGCTGTCGTTTTTGGTTCTAGTCCAAAACATATCATTGGCCCCATCAAAACCGATCTGGGGTATCACCTGCTGATGGTTGAGGAGTTTATTCCGGCTGCACTCACACCGGATATTTATAAAGAGATTATGGAGCGCATGTTTAAGGAGTGGCTGGCCAGCGAACTAAACTATATGCTCCACAACCAAGCCGGTTAAAACTCATCCCTATCTCTTATTGCAAGTCTGCTAAAATATATTATAAAATTATAAGTTGATCGCCCCACATAATTTCGGCGGTGTATGATATCTTCTAAAGGATTAATCCAGCGGACAATCTCAGCAGACATAAACGTGACCGCACCGGCAGCGCTTCTCTGCCGGTGTGGTTCAAAGTACAATCCGTCAATCTGTTACGGTCAAAATTTCCTCGGGTGACAGTGCAGCAGCTGAACCTGTATATCGACTTCTAGCAGTCAGTAGATGAACATTTTAATTCTGGGAAATTCCTCAGACGCTCACGCCGCACATATGAAGCGGTATCTCACACAAGCAAGTGCGGCGGTAGAGTATTTGGACACTCGCCTGTTTCCCAAGCAATTGGTCAGGCTGCTGATGAATTAGGCAAAAAAAATGCAGCTTTGGGCGCTGCATTTACAAACATCAGAGAAAATCTGTTTAAGCCGGTACAGCCCCTCTTCTGGCATCACTCCACCGGCATGTAATACCAATTTTATTTGGGGATGAAACACTTGAGATACCACCCAGCCACCATTAAAAAGGGGGGAGCCAGAACTATCTGTTTCACGAGCCAATTAAATTGGTATAAATATCCGAGGATCTAGCATTCAGGTAGGAACGCTGCAAATCAATACCCAAGCGGGAGAATTCCTGGAGAATAGCATTCATCCGCCCCTCAAAGGAGTCATCCCCAGAGTGCCAAGCTTCCAGCAAGCCATTGGCAACAATTTGGCATCTATTCAGACCGAAACTTTCCCGGCTGGCAAATTTGTAGTCTGGTTCTTCTGCGAGTGCAAGTCCCGGTGCCAGCCACTTAGTGAACAAAGGAACTTCCGACCGAAAATGTGCTTTTGTTTCAGCATAAACGGTTCGCACGACTTGCCCAACTTCTTCGCAGTTGCTCTTGTCAAAGTAGAGAACTCCGGAGTCATAACGCTTGTAGTCAGTAGGGTTGTACAGCACCTTGAAACTGAAGGGAATAAACAGGTCGTTCAGCTGCTGTGTCAGGCTGCCCATCACTGCGAGCGCACCTTCGGGGCTGAAATGGAAATAGATGCGCACAATCTGGGGCTCGCCCTCTCGATGGCGGTGACGTTGCAAACCGGCATTGCCAACTGCCATATAAAACCCGTTTTGCACCAAATTCCGGGGCATGCGCACTGCCACCTGCTGACCAACATCAGCCGACTGTGGGTGCAGGTGGCGATCCCGCTCAACGTGCAAAGTCAAACCGTTCTTAGTCACCGCTAGGCTGCCATCACTCTCCTCCGCGATCGCCCGCCAGCCCGGGTCAAAGTAGCCGGTTCCGCTATTGCTTTCGTGCACTCGCTCGTAAAACGTCAAGTCAACTCCTAAAAAGGAGTTATTCTCCAGATCCGGGCGCTGCACCGGCACCGGCACCTCTGCGGCGAAACGCGATCGCAGGGAGCCATTGTAATACATGCCGTAAAGAAAACCCCGCAGCTGCTGGCTGAGATATCTCAGCTGTATCTCCTCGGGCAATTCCTGAAAGCGGGCTATCACTTCATCTGACAGTTCCCCGCTTTTGAAATCTGCATAGCTAATGCGGAATTTAGACTCAATTTGAACCTTGGTGACGATTTCTTGCAGAGTCTCCTGCAGTCGCTGCGGGACAGCATCTAGCAGTTGAATTTGAGGAATATCCAGTAGTTGCATGACGGTTTATTTGGGATTAAATATCTCAAGCAGCCGAAGCCTCCAGCCGAGTTAGTTCAGCTGCTTCCCTGCCAAAAACACTGGGAATCGATTCGTCGGGCCGGCACAGCAGCATCTTGGCCACCTGGAGCAAACAAATGCCCCTATTTCCAAAGGTTTTTTGGTGCTGAATCGTCGCCTGAATTTGTTGAATCAAAGCCAAGCCAGCAAATTGCACCACTCGCCACAAAAAATCGGGTCTTTCTTCTAAAATTTCCGGGAATTCAGCCAAATAAGCTTCAGCAAGAGCCGCAATCGAAGGCTGGATATTTTCCAGCGGCGTCTCGGCTAAGCGCAAAGATTCGTCCACACTCAGCGCCTTGCTAATCACCAAGCTATCCAGCCAGATTTGCAGGTAGCTGGCAATTAGCATTCCCAAATCGAAGCCCGGATCTCCCCAGTTAGAGCGCTCCCAGTCAATCAGGCGCACAATGCTGTCATTGGATTCCTCCCCTTCAGTGCGCAAAAGGATATTGTTCAGCTTCAAATCATTGTGCGTCAGACAGCTAGGCGCAAAAGCAGTCCTTAGTTCTGTCGTAGCTCGCTGCAAGCTTTCGTAGCGCTGATAGAGAGCAAAGAATTTCAGCCCGTCTGAAGGAACTTGACCAAAAATTTCCGGTTTAATCCGTTCCAGACTCCGAATCAATCTCGGAACAGTGCCGGTGGGCGCACGCTCTGGATCTGTCCAGAAGAAATCCCGATATTCCCGCCGGTTGAAAGTGGCGCGATGGACTTCTGCCAGTACAGTTCCGATTGCCGAGGCAATATCTGTTGGGAATACCTTCTCCCTGTAGTATAAATCTAATATATCCCGAT
>CAZJNL010000325.1:0-6097 GCA_964546515.1 uncultured Oscillatoria sp. | reverse complement strand
CTTAGCCATTCGCGTTCAGGGGTTTAAAGACTACCTCGTCGGAAGCTTGCAAGATTTGGTCAGCGCCACCGAGCAGCTAGAATTAGCCCCGCCGGCGCAGCCAGCGCAAAAGCAAACCGCAGCCAAAGAACCCAAAGCCGAGCAAAAGCCCACCGCACCCAGATTTGCCGAACAAAGCTTCCAAGAGCAAACCAAACAAATTCGCCGGCTTTTAGACCAATACCGCAACATGCCAGACTACTACGGTCCCCCTTGGCAGCTGCGCCGCACCTTCGAGCCAATTCACGCCGAGCGAGTCTCCAACTGGTTTTTCACCCAAGGCGGGCGGGGAGCCTTGCGCACAATGGGCAGCCGGTTGCAAAATATCCTCATCTCCTCCGCAGCCATCTCCGTACTGCGCAACCTCTATGGCAATCGCCTGCGCACCCTCGTCCTCGCCGCCACCCCAGAACGTCTCGGAGAGTGGCGGCGCGGCTTGCAAGACTGCCTCGGCATTACCCGCACCGAGTTTGGCCCAGAGCGGGGACTTGTCCTGTTTGAAGCCGCCGAACCCCTAGTGCAAAAAGCCGACCGGCTGCTCAAAGACGGTTTAATGCCGGTGATTGTCATTGACGAAACCGAAGAGCAAATCAATCTCTCCCTGCTGCAATTTCCCCTGTGGCTCGCTTTCGCACCCGATCCTCAAGCTGTGACGGCTCGGGAAATCTAGCAACGAGCCGTCATATCATGTCCCAGCTCACCTTAAAAAACGTTAATAATCAACCGCCAAGACGCCAAGGACGCCAAGGACACCAAGGAGCAAGAGGAAAGAAGAAGAGGTACAGGAAAAATTAATTTTTGCTCTCGTTCCCAGCCTCAGGCTGGGAATGCCTAGCTGTCGGCGGAGCCGACTTTTCTCCAATCCTCTCGTTCCCAGCCTCAGGCTCCTTTCCTCTCGTTCCCAGGTATCGCTTGGGAATCCAGACCTGTAAGCTGCTGCCTCTCTTGCGCCCGCAAGCTTATTAAAAGCGTAACAGCTTAGTATTGGTGCGGTTAATCAACCGAAAATGATAAAATTAATCAGAGCGTTCACCAATAACTGACTAATCGCTTTTTCCCAATCCCCAAATCCCCAAATACCGGCACCCATTCCCAATCCCCAAATCCCCAAATCCCGGCACCCATTCCCAACACCCAACACCCAACACCCAACACCCAAAAAACAATGGCTATCTGGTGGAGTTTAAATATAGCCCTGTTACTAGCAGCTTATCTGCTCGGTTCCCTGCCCAACGGCTACACAGCCGCACGACTGCTCAAAGGCATTGACATTCGGGAAGTCGGATCTGGCTCCACCGGCGCGACAAACGTGCTGCGAACCCTGGGAAAAGGGCCCGCGCTAGCGGTGTTGCTGCTTGACGTTTTGAAAGGAGCCGCAGCAATTTCCCTGGTTCGCTGGGTTTACACCCAGGAGTTCACCTCTACTTTAGTAGCGCCGCCTATACTTGACAATTGGCTGCCTTGGATGGTAACGGGTGCCGGTTTAGCAGCGGTACTCGGTCACAGTAAATCCATCTGGTTAGGCTTCACCGGCGGCAAATCTGTCGCGACAAGTTTGGGGATTTTGCTGGCATTATATTGGCCGGTTGGTTTGGCAACTATGGGGGTTTTTGGGATAGTTATAGCCCTTTCGCGGATTGTGTCTCTAAGTTCCATTTTGGGAGCAATAGCCTGTCCGGTATTAATGATAGTTGCCGGTCAGCCTTTGGCTTACTGCTTGTTTGCCCTTGCCGGCGGTTTGTACGTCATTGTGCGTCACCAGAGCAATATTCAGCGATTGCTTGCCGGTACTGAACCCAAGATTGGGGCAAAGCTGCAGCAGCAAGAGGCGGCGGAAACAAGCGCATCGCAGTAAATAACTCAAGTTGCTACCTACAAGTTTAAGCATCCAGATCCCCCCAAACCCCCCTTAAAAAGGGGGGCTTTGAGAATGCGCAAGAGAATTCCCCCCCCTTTTGTAGTGCCGGTGGCACAAAAGCCCGCCCTGGCTAGGGGGGGATCAAACAGCAACCTGGAAACTTTAATAAACCCCACGCAATGAAAGCTGCAAATAAGTCGCAACTTGAAATATCAGCCTTTTAATATAAAAAGGCACCGGCGCAAAGCTTTCCCATTTAACGCTCCCTTCCAGATTCGCGGTGAGCCGGCGATCAAGAATTGCTTGATAAAGTGAAACCAGCGTCTGCGAGCACAGCTCAAAAGCCGAAATCAAGCGCTCCACCGGCTCGTATACCGCCCACGGATCCAGATAGGCATTGCGCAGGCGCGTCCGCGCATCCGGCACATCAGTCAGCTCCATTTCAATCTCGTACAAAAACCGAACTGTGTCGAAAAAGGGATGTGAAATGCAGCTGTCAGACCAGTCAAAATAGATATAATTATCCCCACTAACACAGATATTTCGAGGCGATAAATCCCCATGCACTAAAGTGTGGGGGACCCCCAGCTGCGCTAATTCCTCCCACAGGGCTGCCAGTTGCGGCGCAAAGGCAAGCAGTTGGGCAATTTCCGGATCGCGCAGAGCATCTTGAAATAGCAAGTGGATTTGGGATGCCAGCCGGTCGAGCCTCAGATCCAGCCAGCCTTGAGCGATTAAGCTATCCAGGTGCTGAACGGAGTCGATTTGGATTTGGGCGAACCGGCGCAGCGCCGCTTCCCACAGCAAAATATCAGGAACTTCTTGCAGGATTTTGCCCCCCACATCCCGCATCAAAATCCAGCGCTTTTCCAAGTCAGCTGCCAAAACCACGGGAAGGTGGGCGGGGTAATATTTAGTTAGGGCTTGAGTGAGTTGCGGCTCTCGGGCAAAGAGAGCCGGTGTTGCCTTGAAATAAACGTTTCCCGCAGTTGTTTTTACCCGCAAGACACAAGCAAGCTTCCAAGATTTTAATTGCTCAATTGGAGAGATAGCGCCCAACTTTTGGCGATTGAGTTGCTCGTGAATCCAGCCAGAAGCCCCCTCGAACCAGCCAGGGATTGTCCAAGGAACGTCACCCTCTCGGATCGCAACCCCTTCCGCCTCGTCAAACCAAGCTTTCAGCACGTCAAGGTGTTCGGGAACCGCCAGTTTGAGCTGATTCAGTTCGTACCGGCTAACCCAGCGCCCCCATGCCGGTGGATTCCAGCTAGAGCTGTGGTTTTCCAGCGCATAAACCCGTTGCAGATATTTCTGGCGATTCAAGTGATGGTAGACGCAGCGCAGCACCGTTACTTCTATGCCCAACTGAGCTTGCATTGCCCGGTTGATATGCCCGACAGCGCCAAAGTGTTGCTCAACCGGCACGAAATGCGGTAAAATCCAGCCATCCTCACCCGACAGCAGCAGCACCAGCGGCTTACTCCTGTGGGGAATGATAGTGTGGTAGTGAAATTTAATCTTCGGAACGTGACACACCGGCGTTTGACTCATCCTTGAATTCCCACTGTATTGTGCCGGCGGACTTTGGCATCCTGAAACAACTTAAAATTTCTCATATTCCTCTTATCCCCCTCTTTGCTTTTGGGACAGGCGTCCCGCCTGTCCTACGCCTTCGAGACAGGGGGGTTGGGGGGTGAGGTTCTGGAAACTGCGCTCCTTTTTTTCAAGAGCACCGGCTAACTCCCCAGTTCCTTGGAGCGCTGACTAGCCGCTCGTACCGCCTCAATCAGCGCCGAGCGCAAACCGGCACGCTCCAGCTGAGCAATACCGGCAATCGTCGTACCCCCCGGACTCGTCACCTTGTCTTTGAGATCCGCAGGGTGCATTCCCGAGTCGCGCAGCAGTTGGGCTGTACCCAGGACGGTTTGCAGGGCGAGTTTAGCGGCGACCGCTCTCGGCAGCCCAGCACAAACGCCGCCATCTGTCAAGGCTTCGATGATAATTGCCACATAACCGGGCCCGGAGCCAGACAGACCGGTGACTGCATCCATGAGGGATTCAGGGACTTCCACCACCTCGCCCACAGACAGAAGAATGCGCTGCGCCCGCTCCAGGTGGGCGGGAGCGACGCCGGTGCCGGGTGCGATGGCGGTGATGCCGGCACCGACAGTAGCCGGCGTATTGGGCATGGCCCGAATGACTGGCCATCCTGGAAAAGCTGGTTGCAGCTTGCTGAGGGGGACACCGGCTAAAATCGAAACCAGCACTGGGGGTTCGATGCCGGTCAGACCGGCAACCGTACCGGCGATATCTGCAGCCACAGGCTCAAAAACCTGAGGTTTAATGGCCAAGAGCAGCACTTCGGTAGCGCAGGCAGCGGCGCGATTGTCTCCAGTGACAGCAACCCCGTATTGCTGTCCCAGAACACTGCGCCGGTGAGGTTGGGGTTCGCTCACCAGCACTTCTTCGTGCCGGTAAATCTGTTGAGCGACGAGGCGGGACAGGAGAGCTTCTCCCATGATCCCGCCCCCAATGATGCCAAGCTTTACAGTCATTTGTTGTTTATCAGTTGCCGTGCAGTCAGCTGTCAGTGGTTAAGTTCTGACTGCTGACTGCTCAGAGATCACCCCTAGTTTACTGAGCCATGCGCGTTTGTTCTGGCGACCAGTTTGCGCCCGGTGTGGGCCCTGGTGGGCGAGAAGTGCGCAGGTGGGGCTGGAGGACATCGTGAACCACCCCCGATTGAGTGCTCACCTGAACGCAGCTAGGCGTGAACAGGAAGATGCTTTCGCCGATCCGCTCTTGGTGGCCATCGAGGGCGTAGGTGCCGCCGGCGATAAAGTCCACAGCCCGTTGCGCCTGGTCAGGGTCCATCAGCGTCAAATTGAGAACCACAGACTTGCGCTGGCGCAGCGCTTGAATAGCCTGAGGCATTTCCTCAAAAGAGCGGGGCTCCATCACCACCACTTCAGAAATGCCGTTAGCAGCTCCCGGCATACCGATCACATTACTCATACTTGAACCCATTCCCGATCCCGACCCCATCATACCACTGGCAGAAGCCCCGAGTCCTTGAGTCCGCAACCGACCGCGATTGGAGCGATCTTCTGCGGGTGGAGGGGGGGCATTTTGCTCTGGGTAAGCATTTTGATACCTGTCCCCTTCCATCTCGTCGTAATCGTAATCGTAATCCACCGGCTGATTTAGACCTACAAAATCTCGTAGCTTGGAAAAAATTGTGTTCACGGTTAACGCTCCACTACAATTCGGGTTAAGTCTGGCAGACAGCTTTCAGCCAAGGCAACAGCTTGCATGACAGCGACTGGATTTCACTCACAGCAACCTTTACAGCACCCAGTTTAAGCTTTTGAATCCGATGTTATTGATAAGCTTTCCACATTTTTATATATCCTTTATAGGAATTTGTGGGCTGCGGTTGCTTTTGAGGGTGACTCTGGCACCTTGAAAGCTGTTTCCAGGCCGCTCTGGGTGACGCTCGCTCCGAGTGCTGTAAACTTCTGTTGCGCTCCTGGCTTCCCAGTTTAACTTGACTATTTTATACCGAAAAGGGCGTGCGCTGGTGTCAAGGGGGAGAGGATGTCTGCCGTTCCCCAAACAGAAATGTCCCCAGCCGCACCGCAGTTGCGCCGGCTTTGACTGCCAGATGGTAATCTGCGGACATTCCCATTGACAGCTCCCGCATCCGGATATTTGGCCAATTTTGCTCCCTGATTGTCTCGGCCAGTTCGCGGGTGCGCTCAAACACGGCAAGGGTTTCTGACTCGTCTATCCCCAAGGGGGGAATTGTCATCAAACCTTGAATTTGCAGGTGCCGGCACTGATTGAGGGGGCACAGACCGGCGAGCAAGTCCGGCACAGTCCAGCCGTATTTGTTGGGATCGCTGAGTATTTTGACTTGCAGGCAAACTTTTGGCCGCAGCTTTAGCTCCTCTGCCAGTCGATCTAAGCGCTGAGCTAATTTTAAGCTATCCACTGAGTGAATCCAATCAAAGAGCTGCAAAGCTTTTTGGGCTTTGTTGGTTTGGAGATGGCCAATGAAGTGCCAAGCGATATCTGGCAAATCTTGCAGCTGGGTTTGTTTGGGCTCTGCTTCTTGGACTCGACTTTCGGCAAAATCCCGGATTCCTGCTGCGTAGGCTTCTCGGATGGCGTCGGAGGGCACCTGCTTGGTGACAGCAA
>CAZJNL010000324.1:0-6120 GCA_964546515.1 uncultured Oscillatoria sp. | reverse complement strand
ACTGCTGTTCAACACTCTGGTTGGTGTCCAGTATTAAACTAACACACCCTTCTGAAGTGGGAGCGATTAGTTTACAAAATTTTACATTCCGCCGGCTCTCCCTTGGGGGGAGCAAGCGGATCAGTCCGCCCGAAAACTCCAGTGGGTTCAGTCAGCGATGACCGAACCCACTAGACGAAGATTCTCTGATTCAACGAGTTAAGCTGGGTTCCCCAGCAAGAACAAGCAAAAACGACTGGTGATTTCGAGTGTGGACAATCAACAACTAGGGTGGACAATGTGTGCTTGGACTCTCGACAGGGGACACCGGGTCTAAGCCCATCATCTTGAACTGGTTTTCTTTCACTCCTTTTTGCTCTGCACTGCTGTTCAACACTCTGGTTGGTGTCCAGTATTAAACTAACACACCCTTATCTCAGGCGAGCGATTTCTTTACAAAATTTTACATGAACGCCGGCTAGACGGGAGAATTAGCGGGGAAGTGGATGAGTCCGCCCGAAAACTCTAAAGGGCCCAGTCAGCGATGACCGGACCCACTAGACGAAAGTTATAAGGTTCAACGAGTTAAGCTGGGGTTTCCCAGAAAGAACAAGTAAAAATGACTACTGGAGCGAGTGCAAACAATCTACAACTAGGGTGGACAATGTGCTCAGGGACTCTCGACAGGGGACACCGGGTCTAAGCCCATCATCTTGAAGAACTGGTTTTCCTTCACTCCTTTTTGCTCTGTACGGCTGTTCAACACTCTGTTTGGTGTCCACTATTAAACTAACACACCCTTCTGGAATCCGAGCTATTACTTTACAAAATTTTACATGAACGCCGGCTAGACGGGAGAATTAGCTTTGTGATGGCTGTGTTCGCCGGCTGGCGGTCCCTATTGGATGGGTTTAAATCCGCAGATAAACGCAGATAAACGCCGAGAAACATTTCTGTATTTATCTTCGTTTATCTGCGTTGGGAAACTAAAAAATCAAATCAGGAAGTTTTAGGCAGGCAATAGTTGAGGGTTGGTTGGACATAACGAATCAAGACTGTTGCTCCTTTTTTGACTATAAACTCACTAGCTCCGATCTCAGTTTCAGGGGTGCCCCAATCATAGGTATAACCAAGTCCTGTCCAAGGATAGCCTTTTTCTTGATAAGAGGCGCTTTGCAGTCTGTTATACCAATCTTTGTACTGCGGATCGACTGTTGGCGGAAAGTCTAAATCACAGCTAGCGTCATCAATCTCTTTATCTGGGCAAGGTCGATACACATCTGAGGGATTCACCCACATTTCGACAAATTTTGTCTTTCCAACATGCGGGGGTAAGCCCAGATACTCTTCCAGTCTTAGTATTCGCGCTGGCTCATCTAAACTGAAATTAGCGCAGAATTCTTTGACTTCGGGAACGGCTGTTACCCAAACATCTGCCCCTAACTGGAGAGAAGTTCCTTCCTTCCCGTCATAACCATTCCAGGATGTCCAAGTCCCTGCCAAAAATTCTTTTTTATCTGAAGTTCGCCAAACCAGTGTTTGGTTGTCAGGAGTAATCTTGAACAGATGCTCCGATACCTCTGAAGGGTCTTTCTCGGATGCGTCGCAAATCGCTTTAAAATAGGCATTGGTTAGCTGCTGTTCCTCACTGTCGGATGTATTGGATCTAGAAACAGAGACGATATTACACGCCATCGGTTCAGCTTTGGCTGGCAATTGTCCTAGGGTAACAGCGACCAACTGCTAAAAAGATTCCTGTCAAAAAACTGCTAATGAATTTCTTTACTCTCAGCATAGACATAGTTTACTGGGCTAACTATCGAACAAAATATTCTATCTTGGTTGCGCCGAATTTATGAACGAAAATGCTTGGCACTACTGTTCAACACGCTGGCAGGTTAACGAGCATTAAATTAACACACCCTTTTGGAATCCGAGCGATTCCTTTACAAAATTTTACATGACGCCGGCTTGACGGTCGAGTAAGCGAGCTACGCGGAGGAATCCGCCCGAAAACTCCAGTGGGTTCAGTCAGGGATGACCGAACCCACTAGACGAAGATTCTGTGATTCAACGAGTTAAGCTGGGGAACCCAGCAAGAACAAGCAAAAACGGTTCGAGTGCAAACAATCAACAACTAGGGTGGACAATGTGCTCAGGGACTCTCGACAGGGGACACCGGGTCAGAACCCATCATCAACAAGAAGAACTGGTTTTCCTTCACTCCTTTTTGCTCTGGACTGCTGTTCAACACTCTGGTTGGTGTCCAGTATTAAACTAACACACCCTTCTGAAGTGGGAGCGATTAGTTTACAAAATTTTACATTCCGCCGGCTCTCCCTTGGGGGGAGCAAGCGGATCAGTCCGCCCGAAAACTCCAGTGGGTTCAGTCAGCGATGACCGAACCCACTAGACGAAGATTCTCTGATTCAACGAGTTAAGCTGGGGTTTCCCAGAAAGAACAAGCAAAAACGACTGGTGATTTCGAGTGCAAACAATCTACAACTAGGGTGGACAATGTGCTCAGGGACTCTCGACAGGGGACACCGGGTCTAAGCCCATCATCTTGAAGAACTGGTTTTCTTTCACTCCTTTTTGCTCTGCACTGCTGTTCAACACTCTGGTTGGTGTCCAGTATTAAACTAACACACCCTTATCTCAGGCGAGCGATTTCTTTACAAAATTTTACAGTTCGTCCGCTAGACTGGAGAATAATCTCTGGAACGGATGAATCCGCCCGCACACTAGGCACCCTCCGGAAGGCGCGGGACAATGGGGAGAGGGGGATAGCGTTTCTTCCTTCTTCCGGGGTGCCGGTGGAGAGCCGAAAATTCTAAGGGCCCAGTCAGCGATGACCGGACCCACTAGACGAAAGTTATATGATTCAAAGAGTTAAGTTGGGTTTGCGAGAAAGAACAGTTAACTACTAGGGTGGACAGATGTTGCAGCTTCGCCTCTAACGTTTTCGCGTTGTCTTTCCGGACTTTGGTTTGGCTGTGCCCCGTCAACCAGGGCGTCTCGCCACTTTTTGCTATGCTAGTTAAGGTTCCACTGCCTCGGGCTTGGACAGGAGACACCGGGTCTCAGCCCACAGATGTTTGTTTCAACCGTTTCATTCATCTTTCGGGTGTCTACTATCAAGTTATCACAGCCTTTTTTGACCGGCAACCCCTTTTTACCAAGATTTACCCTTATTTACATTCAGCAATATTTGCCTTACATAGCTTTACGATTGGCCGGCCTGATCTGGGGGACGGGTGGGGGAGGGGGCGGCGGAGCGAGACGGGAGGCAGGCACCGCGCACCGGCAGTGAGTGCAAGAATAGATACAAACACACAGATCCATACAGTTGTCCTGGCACACCTATGCCTCCCACAGCCCAGTCCCTGACCGGCAGCCAAATCAGACAAAAATTCCTCGACTTCTTTGCCGAACGGGGACACAAAGTGCTGCCTTCCGCCTCCCTAGTGCCGGAAGATCCCACCGTACTCCTCACCATCGCCGGCATGCTGCCCTTCAAACCCATCTTCCTGGGACAGCGAACCCCCGAATTCCGCCGCGCCACCACCTCCCAAAAGTGCGTCCGCACCAACGACATCGAAAACGTCGGGCGCACCGCTCGCCACCACACCTTCTTCGAGATGCTGGGCAACTTCAGCTTTGGCGACTACTTCAAAGAGCAAGCCATCGCCTGGGGGTGGGAACTGTCCACACAAGTCTTCGGTTTGCCCCCAGAACGCCTCGTCGTCAGCGTCTTCAAAGAAGATGACGAAGCCTACAGCATCTGGAGAGACAAAATCGGCGTCCCAGAAACGCGCATCAAACCCATGGGCGAAGAAGACAACTTCTGGGCCTCCGGGCCCACCGGCCCCTGCGGGCCATGCTCCGAAATCTATTACGACTTCCACCCCGAACGCGGCGACGAGAACATCAACCTGGAAGACGACAGCCGGTTCATCGAGTTCTACAACCTCGTATTCATGCAGTACAACCGGGATGCTGCCGGCAACCTCACCCCCCTGCAAAACAAGAACATCGACACCGGCATGGGGCTGGAGCGCATGGCCCAAATCCTCCAGCGCGTCCCCAACAACTACGAAACAGACCTAATTTTCCCCATCATCAAAACCGCCGCCGAAATTGCCGGCACCGACTACGCCCAATCCGACGAAAAAACCAAAATCTCCCTGAAAGTCATCGGCGACCACATTCGCGCCGTCGTCCACATGATAGCCGACGACATCCGCGCCTCCAACATCGGGCGGGGTTACCTCCTGCGCCGGCTGGTGCGCCGCGTCGTGCGCCACGGACGCCTGATCGGCATTCCAGGTCTGTTTACCGCACAAGTGGCAGAAACCGCCATCGCCCTCGCCGAATCCGCCTACCCCAACGTCCGCAACCAAGAAGCCGCAATCATTGCCGAACTGGATCGCGAAGAGACCCGCTTCCTGAAAACCTTAGAGCGCGGCGAGAAACTCGTGGCAGAGATTTTGTCCAAAAAGCCAGAGCAAATTTCTGGAGTCGATGCCTTTACCCTGTACGACACCTACGGCTTCCCCCTGGAACTGACACAGGAAATCGCCGCCGAACAGGGGCTCACAGTGGATGTGGCCGGTTTCGACGCCGAAATGAAAAAGCAAGTCGAAAGAGCCAAAGAAGCCCACGAAACCATCGACCTCACCGTGCAGGGTTCCCTCGACAAACTCGCAGAGCACATCCACTCCACCCAGTTTGTCGGCTACAGCGAACTGTCCGCCCGCGCCCGCGTCGAAGTCCTGCTGCTCGATGGCAAACCGGCAGAAGAAGCGGAAGCAGGCACAGCAGTCCGGGCTGTTCTCGACCGAACCCCCTTCTATGCGGAATCCGGGGGGCAAATTGGAGATCGGGGCTACCTCTGTGGCGATAACCTGCAGGTTCGCATTGAAGATGTCAAAAAAGAATCCGATTTCTTTGTCCACTTCGGGCGCGTCGAGCGCGGTGTCCTGCGAGTGGGCGATACCGTCACCGCCGTCACTGACCAATCTTGCCGGCGTCGCGTTCAAGCCAACCACACCGCCACCCACCTGCTGCAAGCGGCGCTGAAAAAGATTGTCTCAGACTCCATTTCTCAAGCAGGCTCTCTCGTCGCCTTTGACCGGCTGCGCTTTGACTTCAACTGTCCCCGCCCCCTCACCGCCCTTGAGCTGGAGCAAGTTGAAGAGCGGGTCAACAGCTGGATCGCTGAAGGCGCAACCGCACAAATTGCCGAGATGCCCTTAGCTGAGGCGAAGGCGAAGGGCGCAATCGCCATGTTCGGGGAAAAGTACGCTGATGTGGTGCGGGTGGTGGATTACCCCGGCGTCTCAATGGAACTGTGCGGCGGGACACATGTGCGCAACACCGCTGAAATTGGCGCGTTCAAGATTATCTCCGAAACCGGCGTGGCGTCGGGGGTGCGGCGGATTGAGGCGGTTGCCGGTCCATCTGTACTCGACTACCTCAACGTCCGCGATAAAGTAGTGAAGGAACTCAGCGAGCGGTTTAAAGTCAAGCCAGAAGAAATCCCCGATCGCATCACCTGCTTGCAAGCGGAACTGAAAGCCGCTCAGAAACAGCTGGAAGCGGTTAAGGCAGATTTGGCGATGGCAAAATCTGACCAATTGCTGGCAACAGCTGAGCCGGTTGGCGATTTCAAAATTATCGTCGCTCAACTGGAAGATGTGGGCGCTGAAGCCCTGAAGACAGCTGCTGAGCGACTGCTGCAAAAGCTGGGCAGTGGCGCTGTCGTGCTGGGGTCAGTGCCTGAACCGGAAAAGGTGAGTCTAATAGCATGTTTTAGTGCGGATGTCAACAAAAAAGGGCTGCAAGCTGGGAAATTTATCGGCGCAATCGCCAAAATCTGCGGCGGCGGCGGCGGGGGACGCCCCAACATGGCCCAAGCCGGCGGGCGCGATCCCAGCAAGTTGAAAGACGCCCTGGAAAGCGCTCGCACTCAGCTGCTTGAAGGTTTGCGGTAGGTGTGCCGGTAGAAGCACCCTCGTTCCGGGGGCAGTCTCCGTAGGTGGCCATCGGTGTCAACTTAAACTTAGTGGTGAACCGCCAAGACGCCAAGAACGCCCTGAGGTTGCTTCTTGGCGTCCTTGGCGTCCTTGGCGGTTGATT
>CAZJNL010000323.1:0-6132 GCA_964546515.1 uncultured Oscillatoria sp. | reverse complement strand
TCTCTGCTCGGAGAGAAATTGAAGATGTCCAAGAGGAAGTTCCTAGCTTGAACCGGGATGCTATTGAATCCATCTGGGATAAATGCTTCAAGGAAGCTGTGAAAGAAGCTGAGATAGAAATGGGTAGGGACTGTGAATTAACTTCCCTTTCCTGGGAGGAAGTGTTTGAGGAAAAGTACAGCTTGGTGAAACGGAATTGAGGGCAATGATGCCACAGCCAGAAACCCGGTTTCTTTAAGAAACCGGGTTTCTAGCCCAGAGCTTGACGCTGAATTTGCAGCAATTCTCGAATCCCTTTTTCTGCCAAATCCAGCAGCTCATTCAGCTGGGCGCGGCTAAAACTGCCTGCTTCAGCCGTTCCCTGGACTTCAATAATGCCCAGCTGGTCGTTCATGGCCACATTGAAATCCACTTCAGCGGCGACATCTTCGAGGTAGTTCAGATCCAAGCACGGCACCCCCCCCAACAGCCCCACCGAAACAGCAGCCACCTGATTGCAAACCGGCGAGCGATCCAACTCACCCACCCGCACCAATTTTTCCATCGCATCCGCCAGCGCCACAAAGCCGGCGGTGATGGAAGTCGTGCGGGTGCCGGCATCCGCCTGCAGCACGTCCGCATCCACAATCACCGTGCGCTCCCCCAGCGCTTTCATATCCAAACACGCCCGCAAGCTGCGCCCAATCAGCCGCTGAATCTCCTGGGTTCTGCCAGACAGTTTGAGAAACTCCCGCTCTTGGCGTTTGGGAGTCGCCCCGGGGAGCATGCGGTACTCCGCAGTCAGCCAGCCCTGTCCAGTGTCTTCCAAAAACTTGGGCACTCCAGGCTGCACTGTGACGGTACACAGAACCTGGGTGTCCCCGCACCGCGCCAAAACCGAACCCGTGGCAAAGCGGGTGAAGTTGCGCTCAAAACGAATCGGACGCAGTTCGTCGGGTTGCCGACCATCAGGACGCTGCCAAGACATGACACTTGCCTCGAAATTCTTACCCAGGATACAGCAGCCGGTGCGAGTGCGAAAACTTTCACACTGATCTCACACTGAAAATTCCACCTTCAAAGCTCTCAAAATCTCCCGCTCCACCTGCAAAGGCGGTTGGTTGCCGTTGATTTTCAGCAGCCGGTGGCGGTAGTCGTAGTATTCCAGCATGGGAATAGTGCGCTCCTGGAACAAATCGAGCCGGCGCTGGGCGATCTCTGGCTGGTCGTCAGGGCGCGAGCGGGCGATGGAGCGGCTCAGCAAAATGTCTTCCGGGACATCCAGCCAAATCGCCCGGGACAGCTGCTGTCCCAGCTCGTCGAGCAAAAAGTCCAGCTCCTCTGCTTGGAAAGCGGTGCGGGGGTAGCCATCCAGCAGCCAGCCGTTCGCCGCATCCGGGAGCTGCAGCCGCTTGCGGATGAATTCGATCATCGTTGGATCGGGCACGAGCTCTCCTTTTTCTACATACGGCTCCGCTATACGCCCCAGTTCGGTTTGCGCCGCAATCGCCTGTCGCAGGATTTCGCCGGTGGAAATCCAAGGGATATTCAGGTGGTAGCACAGAGCATGGGCCTGCGTTCCCTTACCGGCTCCTGGCCCTCCCAAAATTACCAATCTCACAAACAGGCTCCTCTTTCCTATCAATTCCGTTGGCATCGGAATTCTTTATCTTTCTCCCCCGCTCCAAACAAGGGTAATCGCGTCTCTACAAGTCAGACGCGATAAATCGCGTCTCTACAAGTCAGATGCGATTCGGCGTTCTGCACGCCGCACAGACCCAATTATTTTAAGCCTCCCGCCTTCCTCCTGCCGGCCCCCCCCCACACCGCGCCCCCTGCCGGCGCTGCTGCTGGCCCTTTCCGCCAAAAGATACAGATCCGTTTATATATCTAGCGTTAGATGGGGCGAGAATCAGATAATATACACTACAGGTTGTTGCCTGCTCCTCACTCAACCGCCATTTTTGCACCAAGCAGAGCCACCATCAAGACCCCTCACCCGTTCAATGTTGCCCTATGGTCGCACAGCTACAAACTCCCGTTCTCAGCACTCCCAGTCGCCTCCCCTACACCGTTGAAGGACTCGTGCAAGTCTTCACCGGCACCCACCGCAGCTTTTTTACCAGCGTCATGGCCCAAGCCCTGCGGAAGGCAGGTCAGGGTACGCGGGTGCTCGTAGTTCAGTTCCTCAAAGGCGGAATTGGCCAAGGCCACGACCGTCCCGTCCGCCTGGGGCAACACTTAGATTGGATTCGCTGCGACTTGCCCCGCTGCATCGACACCCCGCAACTGGACGAATTTGAAACCGCCTCCCTGCAAAAGCTGTGGCACCACACCCAAAAAGTCCTGTGTCAGGGCAAATATGACCTCGCGGTTCTCGATGAATTGAGCTTAGCGATTAATTTTGGCCTCATCCCAGCAGCAGAAGTGCTGGCGTTTCTAGAAAAGCGCCCTCGTCAAGTGGATATCCTCTTAACAGGGCCAGATATGCCGCCCGAGCTTCTGGAAGTGGCAGATCAAATCACACACATCCGCCGCAGTCACCGGCCATAGGCGGACAGCTATAGTTAATTGCGTTCGCTCCAGTCAGGGTATACCGAGCCCCCCTGACTAGCCGCACTTAGGTGGATCAAATCGGAGGTGATAGCGATTGCGTTAGGTGCTGTACCCTCCACCGCTCTATAACACTTCTGAGTTGAGCCACCGCATCTTCACAGTCGCTGAACTGAATCTCAGAGACTACAGTCGGGATGCCGCGCGGAAATCTTGATACAGACTTACCTCTTTCATACACTAGAATGATGGGAATGGCATTTGTCTCTGCGTAGGCTAGCTCCATACCCACACCAAAAGAGGGGAGGCCAAGATAAGCTATCACCAAATCAGATGAGCTAACTTGGTGCTTGTCTGTCTCGAAAACCTGACGAGGACTGACATTAGGATTATTGATGGGGTCAGTCCTTAGGTGCGGGACATAAGCTTGCAACCCCATCTCCTGGCAAAGTCCGCCAATTGCCTCATAGAAAGCTTTGATGTCCCCTGGGTTATCGATGCCTGTTAACGCGCCGGATATGTAGACACGATTCTGTTTTGTATTCATACTTATTTATCCTGCCAACTCGGTGCCGTCGATAATTCCATATATTGCCTCCTTAGTTTTTTCATTCAAGCGCGATTCATTTGGGGTTTAATAAATTCCATATCCCAAGTACCACACCGATAAATGCAGCCAAAGCTTCTACTACATCAGGCTTTTTCAAGGCTAATGGAACTGCCAAAACTAAAAGACATAAAACGACAACGCCTCTCCAAACAATGCGATTTCTTTGGGCCTCGCCTTGCCTTTGTTTCTCTCGATCAGCTGTTTCTAGCAGTCTTTCCCACAGCTCATCCCTATTCACAGGAATGCGCACATCTTTTTCTGCTGGAGATTTAACTTCGTAAAAACAAACTGTACAAAAAGGTTGTTGAAATTTTAGGTTTATGGAAGATTCACCATAGTTATGAACAGAAACTAATAATTGACCTGTCCATCCCGGATCTATAGTAGTAGAGATATGAGATAATCCCTCAGGGACAACTCGGGAAACCATAGAATGTATAGTAGCCCCGATGCTCTTGGAAAGCTCTATAGACTCCAATGTTTTAATCACTACTGTATCATGTGGTTCTATGCAAAGCCGTCCTTTATTTTGTAGAATATCTATCACACTTTTCTTCTTCCAAGAAAATGCCTCTGTCCCCACTCTTAAGTCGTACCCAACAGGAGTTAAACAAGTTGTTTCATCAAAAGGCTCTATCCCAATTCCTTCTTTTGGATTGACCTTCCTCTCTTGTATAGCTTTTTTTATATCTGTATCGCTCAGCATGGCCATCTCTCTTAACCTCCTGATTTCATTGGTTCGTGACATTTTCCCACAGATGTGGGATTGATCAGAAACAAAGCCGCTCTTTTAGCTGTTGACTCAGACAGCTGAATCTGTTTGAGACTAACCAACCCCTCGCTGCTAAAAGAATCTCTCACATGGGCGCTTCCCCCACTGTTGAACGGCGTTTCGTAAAAAACCTCCTGAATGCCGGCTGAAATAATCAACTTCAAACAAGACAGACAGGGTTCCAAGGTGACGTAAATACTCGCCCCGGCAGTGGCAATCCCGTGTTTTGCCGCTTGCGCTATCGCATTCGCCTCCGCGTGAACAGCGCGAGACGGCATCGTTTTGCTCGCGTCACAGCTGCTCAATCCCGGATAGCAGTATCCCTGCGCCGTGCAGTGCGGCGATCCTGCCGGTGCGCCATTGTAGCCGGTGGCGAGAACCTGCTTATTTTTAACGATCACCGCACCCACCGGAAATGCCAGACAAGTCGAGCGAGTTGCCGCCAGTTTAGCCAACATCAGGAAATACTCATCCCAGGTCGGTCTTTGTTGCTCCAAATCCATCATTTATCCTGAATATAGTGCTGGCCATTTTTCAAACACTCCGCTGCCTTCTGCAGTTCCAAACCCAGATAACCGGCATGGTCTGGACGAATTGCCGGTGAGGCCCAGCAAATCTCTCGCACCAACTTCAATGGATCTTTCCCCACATAACAGCCCACAACCTCCCCACTACCCGGCGTTGTTTGCGTTACAATTATCTTACCATCTGCCACTTCGATTAAGAAATTGCCAGATGGGTCGCCAAAATCTCCCTGCCGGCAAATTGCCGCATACTGTTGCTCAATCAGCTGCTCGGCATTGGCCCAAGTATCGTCATAAATATGAGCGCTTTGGCTGACCGTCATCAAGGGGCCCATCTGCAAGTCCCAGTGAGAGCGCTTGGCAATTTCATCCCGAATGTGCTGCTGCAAAGCCCTCAATCCCATCGCATTGGCTGGCCATGCCGCAAACATATCATTACTTCTCAGCGTAGCCGTCAGAGACAGTTCATTACCCACCACTCTCAGCCAAATGTGATTCAAGCACGGACTGCCACCGGCATCGTGATCGCGCACATCCCACAGCGACATCACCCCACTCGCCGCATCAATTTCTCCGATTAGCTTCTCAATCACCTGCTCAATCTGGTCGCGCCCAAACCAGGAGCGCAACCTCTGCCCGTAAGTGTATTTTACACCTTCTCGATAAGGAGCGTCATCTAAAATCTGCGAAATGTACTCCTCAATAAAAGGCCGGTCAACCGGCAAGTAATTCGGCTCCGGAAAATAAAACCCCGGCGGCTCATCCGTCACCACCGCCATCAAATCAATTAACTCTTGCCATTTCCCATCATAGCCGGTCGGTCGAATCGTGCCGGTTGTCTTAATCCGGTGAATGATTTTTACCCAAGTTTCGGCAATCGTTTTCCCCTCAATTCTGTGCCCGTAGCGCGGGCCCGGCAGCACCGTCGGAACGGCTTCGACTTGCGGAAAGGTTAGCGGCTGCCCCCACGGTTCAGCCGCACCCGTTTGGGCATAAGACTTTACTATTTTGACCGCTTCCGCAACAGATTTTGCTTCTTCCCACTTGACAAATTGCCGCAATTGCTGTAACGCACCGGCTTCAATTTCAATATCAATGTATCCAGTTACAGAAGAGCGAATCACCCAGCACCTGCGCCCGCTATCGCTAGTACCTTCCTCAAATCCGTGACGGAAGAAGTCCAGCAAACACTCGCACCCGCCGGCATTGCGGTCTTCCTTAGTGGCGTTGAGAACGACCAGATACCTGACAAACGGATTGGCTAGCAAATTGCGAATTAAAAGAGAAATCCCCCGCGTGGGCGAGTAGAGTTGCCCAATTACAGCATACTGTTCGGGTTGCAGCTGTTTGGCGACTGTCTGCTTCACCGTCCACCCGGTTATAATTGCCGTTTGCCCAGTGCCGTAAATCAGCTGGTTGGGCTTGCACAGTGGCTTGTACTGGAATTGAAGTTGCGGGACGGTAACAGTCATTTGTCTGTTTTAAGTTACTAACCCTTAAAGATATCACTAAGGGCAGATCGTCAAGCAAGTCCTAAAGATTTATTTAGATTGCCCTTTCAGCCAATTAAACCAGCCTTCCAAGAAATCTTGCAGGCGGAGAAGGCAGGCGAGGCGCTCCCTGCGCCACTGGGCGGCGGTAGTGCCGGCGAGCTCAGACAGAGTTGGCCAAATGTGGGGCATATCGGCTCGCAC
>CAZJNL010000322.1:0-6134 GCA_964546515.1 uncultured Oscillatoria sp. | reverse complement strand
GTCTTCTCCTGGCAATACCTTCGCCAATTTACCTGAGCTTCCCTGGTTTTGTTGGCTCCTGATGGGAGACGAAAGAGGTCGGCGATCCCGACTTGCGACGTGCCGACAACAGGCAGAGCCCGCTCTGTACAGTAGGCTTCTTTGGGGGCGTCACAGCTATTGACGAGCCCGGATGTACCCCTTACAGGATATGGGGTTGAGACAGTTCATCCATAAAACCCTGTCCGGGTTTTGGGTACAGGGTTTTTAAATAGCCATCTCCCTCGGCACTCTGCCCAAAAGCCCACCCTGAGTGGTGGGCTTTTGGCGAAGGTATTGTCCTCGGAAAACGGGTTTCACAGAAAAGACCGGCATGGCTTGACTTACCAGCTTTCAAGCTTATTTGGCAGCTATTTAACCGAAGATGCTTCTACGTCCACTGTCTTAGCAGCGGGATTGGAGCCATCATTTTCGGCACCGGCAGCCACCTCAGAACTCTTACCCGGGCGGGATTTGAAGTATTCGATCCCCATTTGGGAGAGTTCCGCCACCAGCAACGTCACAATGGCGATATCGTCAATTTGCCCGACTACCGGCAGGAAATCTGGGGCAATGTCAAATGGACTGAGTAAATATACCAGCGTACCGAGAATAATCCACCAGCGATACTTGGGATTGCGCAGGGTGTTGCGATACCAGTTGTAAACCGATTGGATTGAGAAGCTCATCAGGTGACCCTCCACTTACATCTCAATCTTGACAAATCTACCGCCAAAATGCCGGTGGAGAAAACCCCCCTAAATTTATCCAGAGAGTTCTACTTGGTGATTGGGCATGGGGTATAGCGCATGGGGCATGGCGCATGGGGCATGGGGCATGGGGCATGGGGCATGGGGCATGGGGCATGGCGCATGGGGCATGGGGCATGGGGCATGGGGCATGGGGCATAGGGCATGGGGCATGGGGCATGGGGCATGGCGCATGGGGCATAGGGCTGGGCGCAGGGGGCTGCGGGCGTGGGGGGGGGCGGGTTTATTCACATTCTGGGTTGTGTGGCTTCGATTTCGGGTGAACCCGCCCCTACAAAGCCCCCATGCCCCTCTTTGCAGCATCGAACACCCCTACTAGGTTCTATTCTGGGGCTTCTTTTGCTCCAACCAAACCGCCACCTTCGGCCACAACCGCTGAATAATTTTTGTTACAATATGCCACCACAATCTAGCTTTTCCCCACAAAAATGTGCTAGCCTCCCCAGCTTTCCGCTGCGCCTCACCGGCAATTTGTCTAACCTTCTCTGCGTGAGCGGAACTGTTAGGATAGCACTTGGCTATCTCAGCTCGCATGCTAGCCACCCACTTCTTAACCAAGGGCATCTCGCCAATCGCACTCAAAATAGGCGAAAACAACTCAAACGTATTTAAAAAAAATGTGTTATACTCTTTGGCAACCTGTTTGCCATAGTAAACCAGTTCCTTGCCCTCCTGCGCCTCCGGAAAAAGGTCAGGATATCGCTCAGCTAGCTCGGCTAGGGTGCCCTCCGCCCACTCCTTAACCTTAGCATTGTTGCTTTCCGCCAGGTTTTGACACACCGGCTTGGCTTTCAGGATTTCATTATTGCGTATATAGGCGATCGCTAAATTCATCTGGGCTTTGTAAAGTGTGGGTTGGTGCAGTTCTAAGTCGCAGACATATTCCAGATAGCCGATCGCCGATGCCCAATCGCCCCGCTTTAGCGCTGCTAGCCCCGCGTCAAGCTCTACGTTTGTCTGAGGGATCTCGCTGTCGGAACTATTGCCTTTTCGACTATAATGCCGGTTGTTTTGGCGTGCCATGAATTGCTGTTTCTCCTCGCTATGCTGAGCTCTCTAATGGTTTATCCCCGCTAGCCTTGCCAGTATTATAATTAACCGCCAAGACGCCAAGAGCGCCAAGAAGAATGAGATGCGCTCCGACGCACTCGCGGGCGTGTTCAGCGCACGAGGAAGGCGGCGCACTCAACGTGAGAGGTTTGGGGGAAGAAATCTGCCGGTTGGATCAGGGTTAGTTGGTAGTTGCCCTCTTGACAGAGAATTTTCAAGTCGCGGGCGAGGGTTGCCGGTTTGCAGCTGATGCAGACGATGCGCCTGGGTTGGATTTGCAGCAGGGTTTTTAAAACGGCTGGATCGCAACCTTTGCGCGGCGGATCGATGAACACAATATCCGGCGTCACGCCTAAGTGCGGCAATAATTTCTCAACCTCCCCAGCATGAAATGTTACGTTTGTCAAGTTATTGAGCTGAGCGTTCAGTTTGGCTTGCTCAACAGCTGCCGGCTGCACTTCTAAGCCGGTGGCAAGCCGCACCCGCTTCGCCAGGGGTAGAGTAAAGGTGCCAATGCCGCAGTAGGCGTCGAGCAATACTTCGCTGCCTTGCAAGTTGAGCTGTTCTATAATTACCCCCAACAGCGCCTCAGCTGCCTCTGTATTTACCTGGAAAAAAGTATCCGCCCGCAGTTGGAACTGCAAACCGGCAAACTCTTCGCGCAGGTAGGGGCGACCGGCACTGCAGCGGGTTTGTTCCCCAAAAATAGCATTGCCTTTGGCTGGGTTGAGATTGACGCAGACACCGGCAAGCTGGGGATACCGCTTCAGCCACTCTTGCGCCACAGTTTCGATTCCGGGGAGTTTTCCGGTTCTGACCACTAAGGTTAGCAGCATCTCGCCGGTGCGGCGACCGATGCGCAGCGACAGGTGGCGCACTTCTCCCTGGTGCCGGTGTTCGTTATAGATTTTCCAGCCAAGTTGCAGGATGTCTTGCTTGACTTCTGCTAGCAGGGGATTCAACCGGCTGTCTTGCACCGGACACTGGTTGAGGTTAACCAGCTGGTGGCTGCCTTTTTGGTAGTAACCTGCTCGCACAGCGCCTGCCGGTGACACCCCCAGCGGATAGGTGGCTTTGTTGCGATAGCCCAACGGCTCACCTGCTTGCAGCACCGGCTCCACCGGCTGCGCGATCAGCCCCCCAATCCGCTGCAAAGCTTGGATAACCTGATTGCGCTTAGCTTCCAGCTGGTATTCGTAATTTATATGCTGCCACTGACAGCCGCCGCACTTGTCAGCCACAATGCAGCTGGGGCGAACCCGGTGGGGGGAAAGTTCCAGCAGTTGGTGCAGCTTGCCTTGGGCGTAGTGCGGTCTGACTTGAACCAGTCGGGCAATCAGCCGGTCGCCTGGAACCGTATCCGGCACAAATACCACCCGCTGCTCAAACCGGCCCACACCCTGGCCGGTGTCACTTAAATCTGTAATGGCCACCTCAACAAGCTGGCCCTGCTGCCACCGATTTTCAACTGTCTGCTGTCCCTTTTCCATTGTCCACTGTCAATTGATAATTGATATCATCCCCGGAGCGCATCGGTTGTGTTTCTTACCGTGATGCAAACAACCTGCAATTCTCGTCGCACCGAGTTCCACAGCTCCAGAGCTCCAGAGCTCCCCCGCCCCCTGCCCCTTTCTTTGTGTCGCTCAGAATCGTTAAACTACTTAATGTTCTGCAAAAGACCATTACGATAACCATGAGCGTAGTTAGCCAAGTTATTCTCAAAGCGGACGACGAGCTGCGATATCCCAGCAGCGGTGAGCTTAAGGGCATGGTAGATTTCTTTAAGACCGGCGAGCAGCGGGTGCGGATTGCCGGCACCCTGGCTGAAAATGAGAAAAAAATTGTCGACGAAGCCAGCAAAAGGCTGTGGCAGAAACGCCCTGACTTTATTCAGCCCGGCGGTAATGCCTATGGCCAGCGCCAGCGGGCGCAGTGCTTGCGGGATTACGGCTGGTACTTGCGTCTGGCGACCTATGGCGTGCTTGCCGGTGACAAAGAACCCATTGAAACCATTGGTCTGATTGGGGCGCGGGAGATGTACAACTCCCTGGGCGTACCTTTGCCCGGTATGGTGGAAGCCATCCGCTGCTTGAAAGAGGCAACCCTTGCACTGCTCAGCGACGATGACGCCGCTGCGGCTGCCCCTTACTTTGACTATATGGTTCAGGCCATGTCCTAGGATCTGCAGCATCCATTGTACTGCATAACTTTCAGTAGGGTGTGCCGCAGCCCACCCTACTGCCGGTCAATCCCCCAATCCCCAAATCCAGGCTCCCCTCATTCCCTGAACATCCGCTTGAGCTGTTCGGGAGTGAAGGGATTCTCGCCCCGGCGCAGGGCATTGATCCAGGCTTGCCGCTGGGATTTGCGAAATTCATCTTTGGTGGAGTTGACAAATGCCTGAAAATCTGTTATTGCGCCGTCGCGATTGCCGGCGATCACCCAGGCCTTACCCCGGCTGTCCCGAAAATCTTCTACGTCAGGTGTCAGGAGTGCTGCAGTCAGGAGTGGGATTTTGGCCGGTGCAGCCAGCTGGGTGCCAGTAGGGGCGAATAGCCAGAAGCCCAGGCGTCGTTGTGGTTGAGTTTTGGCCCGCATCCGCAGATTGGCATGTTAGCTATTAGATTTTAGATTGTAGATTTTGGATTGGCGAGAGTGTCGCCTGCGGGATCGAGGTGGAATTATGGCCTGTTTTGGCACACCAGCAATTCTTGGAGCGCTTGCGGATGGGTGGCAAAGTAATATTTCAGCCACTCACAGCCCCGCAGTCGTATGACGCCGTGGCCTCTCTTTCTTGGCGTCCTTGGCGCTCCGCACTGCGGGAAGCCGCCGCGTCCTGTGGCGGTTTATTACAAATAATTTTCACAAATCAATTGTAACCGCTATAATCCGCTGTATTTTTTTATTGCATTGCCATGTAAATAGGCATACCTTACCCCGCGACAGAGCAATTCTGCGGCCGGTTTCTACAATCAGACCCTTTTCCATAACAACAATTAAACCGGCAGACATTTCTGCAACCGCTCTAAAAACCGGGTCAATTTTTTCATTGCCTCAAGCCTCCTTCATCAGCCATTTCTTCCAGGCGTTCCCGAATTAGAGCCACCTCTTGCTGATATAGCGTTTTTTAGAGAGAGCAGTGCGGTACAGTGTTCTATCTGCGGGCATACGGGATAGGGAGACGCGATAAACACTTGTCTCTACAAGAGAATTTTAGAGACGCGACATGCCCTTGTCTCTACACCCGTTTTGGGCGGGCATATCATTTTCAAACCCGATCTGTACCACCAGAAATTGAAAACCGCTATATCGTGTCCGGTTGCACCGACGCAACCGGACGCGATATAAGCCGTTGATAAAAAATCCTCGGTATCGCTAAAGCAGCAGCGTCGTGTGGTTGTCAATCGGGGTGGGGGTGCCATCCAAAGCAACCGCGCTAAACGCCTCGAAATACCGGCGAGCATTCGTCGGGAAGTGGGAGAAGTCAAACATCGCATCACCCTTGGCAATATCTGCCCAGAAATAGCGCAAACTGGCAGCCAAGGGATCTGCCTCGGAGGGCGGCATATTTAAAGGCTGGTCCGTCAAAAGCCGCATCATAAAGGGCCGGCTGCGCTCGCCTATCCACTCTCGGGACTGCTGCGGCAAATCTGGCCAACCGGGAACCGACGCCACCCAGTCTGACTGAATCTGCAGGGATTTTCGCCCCCGCTCATCCATTTGAAAGTGCAAGATGCGGTAGGGGTGGGGGTAGCTCACAAGAGAGCCGGTGGTGATATCGCAGAGCCCGTGGCTTTTGGCCACATCCTGAACGTGCAAATGGCCGGTAAACACCAGCTGCACCCCAGCATTCTGCAGCAGCTGCAGCAAAGCCGGTGCGTTCTCCAGCATATACCGGCGACCGAGCTGGTGGCGAGACTGCCCGGGCAGGTGCTCTAGTACATTATGATGCACCATCACCAAGATTAACTCCTCACCAGCTTTAGCCAGAACTGCTTCCAGCCAAGCTAGCTGCTCCTCATCCAGTCGCCCGAATGGCAGCTGCTTGCCGGCGGCATCAAACTGGTTGGAATTCAGTCCGATCAGCCGCACCCCCGGCAGCACTTGACAAGTGTAGTAAAGCTGTGATATGTCTGCATAGCCCTGCCGGCGGTAATAGTGAGGAAAATCTGCAAAGCCGATAGAATTGGCATCTGGCAGCAGCACCGGCACATCGTGATTGCCAGGAATAACATAAGCAGGAAACGGCAAATTTGTCAAGCGTTCAGAGAGCCAAGCGTGGTTTGCCAGCTCGCC
>CAZJNL010000321.1:0-6136 GCA_964546515.1 uncultured Oscillatoria sp. | reverse complement strand
GGCTGAGCCGATCATCGCTAAGAGCAAAGGGAACGCATAATAAGTTGGCTCTCAGCAGTCAGCCGTCAGTAGCAAGAAACAACTGACGACTGACAGCTGGCAGCTGACAGCTGACAAAGGAAAAAGGAAGATATCATTCATGGCACGCGCAAAGTTTGAACGGAATAAACCCCACGTCAACATCGGCACGATCGGTCACGTTGACCACGGCAAAACCACCCTCACTGCCGCCATCACTATGACTCTGGCGGCGCTGGGTCAGGCAAAAGCGAAGAAGTACGATGAAATTGACGCCGCGCCCGAGGAAAAAGCGCGGGGGATTACGATCAACACCGCTCACGTCGAGTACCAAACCGAACAGCGGCACTACGCTCACGTGGACTGCCCCGGACACGCTGACTACGTGAAGAACATGATCACGGGCGCGGCTCAGATGGACGGCGCTATCCTGGTGGTGTCCGCAGCTGATGGCCCCATGCCCCAGACCCGCGAGCACATCCTGCTGGCCAGGCAGGTGGGGGTTCCCAACATCGTTGTCTTTTTGAATAAGAAGGACATGCTCGACGACCCAGAGTTGCTGGAACTGGTGGAGCTGGAAGTCCGCGAGCTGCTTAGCTCTTACGGGTTCGACGGTGACAACATTCCTATTGTGCCAGGCTCAGCTCTCAAGGCTCTGGAAAAGATGACTTCCGCCCCCGGCACTAAGAAGGGCGACGATGAGTGGGTGGATTGCATCTACAAACTCATGGATGAGGTAGACTCTTACATTCCCACGCCAGAGCGGGAAGTTGACAAGCCGTTCCTGATGGCCGTTGAGGACGTGTTCACGATCACCGGTCGGGGTACGGTGGCGACCGGACGGATTGAGCGCGGTAAGGTCAAGGTCGGCGAAACTGTCGAGCTGGTTGGCATCAAAAACACGCGCAGCACTACGGTGACGGGTGTGGAAATGTTCCAGAAGACTCTGGACGAAGGTCAGGCTGGGGATAACGTCGGCCTTCTCCTCCGGGGGATTCAAAAGAATGAGGTGGAGCGGGGCATGGTGCTGGCGCAACCGAAATCGATCACCCCTCACACCAAGTTTGAGTCTGAGGTGTACATCCTGAAAAAGGAAGAAGGTGGCCGTCACACGCCGTTTTTCCCCGGCTACCGCCCTCAGTTCTACGTCCGCACTACTGATGTGACCGGCACGATCAGCGACTTTACCGCTGATGACGGCAGCACAGCCGAAATGGTGATGCCGGGCGACCGCGTGAAAATGACGGTTGAGCTGATTAACCCGATCGCCATCGAGATGGGGATGCGCTTCGCCATCCGCGAAGGCGGTCGCACTGTCGGTGCCGGCGTCGTCTCCAAGATCCTCAAGTAGAGTATCTGGCGCTTCGCACTTCGGAGCGGAAAAGCAACCACCAGTCAAGGTGCTTTTCCGCTCGGAATTGTGTCTCTGTTTAAAAGTTGCGCACCCTTTCAAAGAAACCGGGTTTCCCGCCAGAGAAACTCGGTTGCTCCAGTGCGCAGTCAGTCGAAAGTGCCTTACTGGCTGGGAAAATTCTCAATTAGCAATTAGCAGTTTTTTATCTAGAACTGAACCTAGACAACTGAAAAAAATGGCCACACTACAGCAGCAAAAAATTCGCATTCGCCTGAAAGCTTATGACCGCCGCATCCTTGACGCCTCCTGCGAAAAAATCGTAGACACGGCCAATCGGACAAACGCCACAGCCATCGGTCCGATCCCCCTGCCTACCCGCCGCCGCATCTACTGCTTGCTTCGCTCTCCTCACGTCGATAAGGATTCGCGGGAGCATTTTGAAACTCGCACCCACCGCCGCATTATCGATATTTACCAACCTTCTTCCAAAACCATTGACGCCTTGATGAAGCTTGACCTGCCTGCCGGTGTCGATATTGAAGTCAAGCTGTAACAGCGTTCAGCTTTTGTGCCGACCCCGCCTGCAGGTTAAAGCATTTAACATCTAATTTGCATTAAATCGCTGCCATGGCAAGCAATTGGTCTTTGAAAAGTAGGTATTAGGCAGCAGCTGCCTAGCGGATAGTTGCAAATTTAATGTCTTCTATCTAGCGGTTGGCCGCCATTTGAGCCCTTTAGAGCGAAATCTAAAGGGCTTTGTCGCAGGAATTAGAGCTGGAAAATCGGCTAAAGTAGAAGCAGAAGCGAAATTACTTAGTTGACTGAGGGACAATGGCATCCGCATCCTCGATCGCTGTTCGAGAACTCCCCCTATTTCCCTTGCCGGAAGTGGTTCTCTTTCCAGGCAGACCCCTCCCCCTGCACATCTTTGAATATCGCTACCGGATCATGATGAACACGATTCTGGAAACGGATCGCAGGTTTGGGGTTCTGATGGTAGATCCCGTGCAAGGTCAAATCGCGACAGTTGGATGCTGCGCCGAAATCCTGCAGTTCCAGCGCCTCCCTGACGACCGCATGAAAATATGGACACTTGGCCAGCAAAGGTTTCGCGTGCTGGATTACGTGCGCGAAAAACCCTATCGCGTTGGCTTAGTGCAATGGCTGGAAGACCAGCCACCGGCAAAGGATCTAAGACCCCTAGCAGCAGAAGTAGAACAACTCCTCCGGGATGTGGTTCGTCTCTCGGCTAAGTTGATGGATCAGAAAATTGAACTGCCGGAAGAAATCCCTAACCTCCCCAGAGAGCTGTCCTACTGGGTGGCCAGCAACCTTTACGGCGTCCCCAAGGAACAGCAAGACCTTCTAGAAATGCAAGATACCTCCGCCAGGCTGGAACGAGAAGCGGAAATTCTCACCTCCACCCGCAATCACCTCGCCGCTCGCACTGTCCTCAAGGATACCTTCAAGTAGATATTTGGGACAGCCGGCAGCAAATTGGTTAACAAATGTAACGGATTATACATCCGTCAGGCCACACTGGCTGGCCCTACCGGCGGGCGTCTCGGAGAATCCGCTCGATTTCATCCCACCCGTACCAGTGGCGAACTGCTAGCCAGACGGCGCAGAGCAATGCCGCTAAACTGAGGGTGATGCCGCTATAGGGCACGATTAATCCCAAAACCGGCAGAACCCCACCGGCAATGGTGGCGATCTCTGCGGCTAGAGATTCCCGCCGGTTTGACCCCAACCCCCACACCAGCACCAGCAGTACCAGGGAAATCCCCGCCCAAGCTAGCTGGACATCAATCAGCCGGCTGAGATAGGTCAGCGCCAGCAGGCAGGCAAAAAACAGGCCGCCAGCAAGGGCCACATCCCGCAGGCTCAGCGGCAGCGACAAGTACAGCACCAGCACCCACCACAAGAACAGCGCCGGTGCCAGCAACAGCAAGCGGGGAAGAATGCCGGTGTTGCCAACTGGGCCGGTGGATGTGAACACGCCAAAGGGGTTGCGCACAGAAACGTTGTCATCAAACATCCAGGTAAATCTGGTGCCTTGTCCCTCTGGCTTGCTCTCAGTCGGGACAATGCCGCTGGCAAAATCAGCCTTCGGGAAGTTCGCCAGCACGCTCAAGCGGAAATTTGACAGCAGCTGGCCACCGGCACTGTAAACCCACCGTGGCCCGCCTTGCGCCTGATAGGTGACGCGAAAGCGGGTTTCTTGCCCCGGATTCAGGCGCAAGGGAAAGCCGTAGTCCCCCGGATTCACCGGCACCAGGCGCAGTCCGTCTCGCTCCACTTTGAAGTTTTGCAGCAGGGAGTAACTGTTGGGCGGACTGACTTCAAAGAAAAAATCCTCCGCCTCGTTTAGGGAGTTGACCACTCTGTACTCAGCCTGAAAGTTTGCCCGGTAAATCGCTCGCTCGTTCTTCTGGGGGTCGGGAAATTGGTCGATTTTTACCTCAATTTGCGAGCCGGCAAGTGTTAGGAAGCGGTTGACATCTCGGGTTTTTTTGACAGAGACGACCTTGCCTCGCAGTATGGCGTCGTAAGTGTAGGGTTCTTGGATGACGTAGCGGACTTGGGGTGCCGGCTGCTCGAGCCGGTCGCCGGCAACGCGCTCAGCAACTTTGGCAACCCGCGCTTGCTCCCAGTGATGGTAGCGGTTGGCTAAGGTTGAGCACAGGAAGAATCCCCCCAGCATCAGCGTGAGGACTAGAATAGCGTGCGGCAGCGCCCGCAGCAAGATGTCGTAGCGTGTGAGCCACTCTCCGAACACGGCTGCGCGATCTGGCCCGACTGAGCGCCGGTACGCCCAGCCGATCAGGGCGAGGGCGATTCCTAACACGACCGCTAGTATAGCCAATTTTTGCGACACCTTGAGGATTTGGGTGCCAAATTCTATTAGCTCATTGGGATGGGTTAGGTCAGGCAGGTTGGGAATGCCTTGAGCCAATTCGTACATAACGGCTTTTCTGCTACATAGAACTTATACATTGCTGGCCATTATCCAACATGCTGTCTATTTCCTGCTTCAGCGAGGGGAAACGGTTCCATCCTCGACCCAGGCGTTAGATTCGGCAGTAGCTCGACCTATCTTCTCTTCAAGATAGCACGAGCAACTATCGCGCTTTCCCCGCCTGGATGTTAATAAATGTTAAGTAATGTCAAGCTAATTGCCAACTCCCTTAGTTTAGGACGCGCCCGGTCGCGGCTCGCTCTTTCAATTCTAGACTGATCAAGCCCTTGAGAAGTTCGTGCAGAGCTGATATCTCGCGCTGATATCTCGCACCCTTTTCAATTATCGGTCGGCTGCAGCCTACCCGCTTTTGCTTCCCAGCCAGAGCCTGAACACCAGAAAAAGGAAAAAACTGCTTGACAAAGGCTGATTCTTTTGCTATCTTAGTAGAGTGGTAAAATGTGCGCACATATAAGGTCAATCTAAACTGAACCCCCGATAATAAAGGCAAACGCCCGCTGACATTCTCACCCTCGCAGTCCTTTCTCTCGCAGCAGAGCTTCAGCCCAAACCCTGTCCTCTTCCTTGAGCGCCTGCACCGGCTCCTGAGTGTAGTCGATTGCCATATCAAATCCAGCCTGTTCGCACACCTGAGCTAACAAACTTTACAAATCCACTACAGGATCAGTATCCCCTGACTGCAAAGGTAGCAGAAACGAAGGAATCTCCTGGCGGATGCTAAAAGCATACAGCTGAGCTAGGAGACGGCGCTTTTCCCGGCAGATTAAAATTCGATAGTATGCAGGCGGTATTTCCCCTATAATGGCATGGGCTTTCCAGAGCGAAGCAAGTCAATTTCTACCAAATGGGTGCGGCTGTCTAACACTTCCATTCGCTTTGCTTGATACATCTGTCGTCTTTGGCACGCCTGTTTATTCGTGGGAGAGATAATTTCAATGACTGTCACAACTTTACTATAAGGCATCTCTCGGATTTCTAAATAGCTTTACCTGACTTCTTCTGGCACAGGTATTCTTACCATTACAGCTTCAGCTAGAGCTGGGAATGTTAAAATTGAATTGGTCTGTCTTGTGGGTGAGCTTGACGATATGACATCCCTTTCGGGCAATCGCCGCCACCGGCATTCCCGTTGTTGCGGGTGCCGGTGCCGGCGCTGCAGGCGCAACCCCATCCGGTGCCGGTGCTTTAACACATTTTTGCCATTTGATTGTCACACTCTTGTCACAGCAGTTCAGTATAGTTTATTATAGTGACAGTTATATGTTCACTCCTCACACCACAACCCAACCCCGCTCCAATTCTGCGAGCGGGATTTTTATTTAGAGGGAATTGGTTTATGATTTTGGCAGCGCCGCAGTTTTGTCGGTGCTAGGTTAAGATCGCACCGGCACCTTGCTGGCGGGTGCCGGCGCATCTTGTAGAGGAGGGAACCGCCAAGACGCCAAGTACGCCAAGGAAGAGGGGAGAGGGGAAGAAAAGTCACTCAACGCTGGTTTCTGGCTGGTGTTCTCTTTTACTCTCAGCGTCAGTGCTTTTACCGAGGGGGGATATTTGTCTGCTTAATTCTGGTTTTTGCGTCGCATATCGGTGCGCGGATAGGGAAAACTTTTGGGGCGGCTGTTCGCAGATTCGGGCTAATGCTCTCACCCCTGGGATAGGGGGCGGGTTTATAAATATTCTGCCAAAGTTAGAGATATTCCTCAGGATGCGTGCCGGTGCCGGCAAATAGAGCGTTTTTCATATTAGTGAGGTACTGAGAAACCCGGTTTCTTAAAGAAACCGGG
>CAZJNL010000320.1:0-6144 GCA_964546515.1 uncultured Oscillatoria sp. | reverse complement strand
AACCCCTAGCCTTTACCCTTTGGCTCGTCATCGCCGATAATTTGCGGCTGGATCAGCTCATCCGACATTTCAATAATGGCCCGGATCACCGGCTTCACAGTCGAGTCATCGGGATTGTCAAAGTCTTCGTAGCGGCGGCGCTTGGCGCGATTGGCCACCTGCACGGTAATCCGGTAGCGATTTGAGGCGGTGCTGATCAAAGTTTCGGCCCGCCGCATCAGATGGGTATTATCTAGGTTAAAACGCTTCTGCATAACTATTTTCGCTTATGAGTGTTCCTTTTAGTTTATCAAGAGTGTCAAGCCCGATTTTACACCGGCCCGCAACTATCCTGTTGGCAATCTGTAATAAGGGGGCGGGGGACTGGCCCGGCGGTCGCTCAGCCGCAAAGTGTGTAGATTTTTATAGTTAAATAAAAATTTGAAAAGGATACAATGGTGCGTTGCAGTCCGATTCAGACAGTCAAAGGTGTTTAAATTCTTCTGGTGCATTCATGCAGACACTTGCGAGTCCAGTTTATAAAACGTTACAAAAAGCCAGTGACCATACCCTGAAGATTGTCGCCCTGGGGGACAGTATAGTTTACGGATACGGAGATCCAGAAGGGGGCGGCTGGGTAGAGCGGCTGCGGCGCAGCTGGATGTTACCCGACAGCGCCGGTCACATAGTTTACAATCTGGGAGTGCGCGGAGATCGCGTCCGTCAAGTAGCGGAGCGGCTGGAAATGGAGTTCCGGCACCGGGGGGAGCTGCGCAATCGGTTTCCGGATGCCATAATTCTGTCCGTGGGCGTGAATGATTCGGCCCTCCTTGGTCGGCCTCCTGGACGAAATTATACGGATTTTGAAACGTTCCAAGCAGATATAGCCACCTTGCTAGACCGGTCGCAGCAGCTGTGTCCGGTGCTGTTTGTGGGGATGGTGCCGGTGGATGAAGCCCGGATGCCCTTTTTAGACTGTTTTTACTACAGTCACGCCGAGCAGTATCGCTACAAAGAAGCCACGAGGCTTGCCTGCAAGCAGCGGCAGATTCCCTATCTGGATATCTTTGAGCTGTGGCTGGCTCGCGATGCGGAATGGCGGCGAGCGCGAATGTGCTCTGACGGGCTGCATCCCAACGTGGCGGGCTATCAAACTCTACTGCAAGATGTGCTTTTCTGGGAGCCGGTTGCTCAAATGGCAGCAGGCAAGCCAGAATTAGTAGGGGCGGGTTTACAGAGATCCTTTGTTGACAGCAGACATCTCCAATGAACCCGCCCCTAATATTCGCGCTCAGGGGCGGGTTGACAGATATCCTTTGTTGACAGCAGACATCTCGAATGAACCCGCCCCTACCATTAGCAATCTGTGCGCAACAGCCGCGCGGGCGCGAGGCTATTGCGAGCGGTCAGTGAACAACCCCTATGGGTGAGGCTGGATGATAGAAGTTGAGCATTTAAGCAAAAGCTACGGCTCGACACCGGCAATAATCGATGTCACCTTTGCCGTAGAGCCTGGGGAGATTCTGGGGTTCCTCGGTCCCAACGGGGCGGGGAAAACCACGACGATGCGGATTTTGGCCGGGTATTTGCCCGCGACGAGCGGCACCGCCCGGGTGGCCGGCTTCGATGTCCACGAGAATTCAATGGCGGTGCGGCAGCGGATAGGCTACCTGCCCGAAACGCCGCCGCTCTATCCGGAAATGACGGTAGAGGGATTCGTGCACTTCGTGGCTAGGCTGAAGCGGGTGCCGGCAGGCGCTCGTGCCGAGCGAGTGGAGTACGCCCTCAAGCGCTGCAACCTGCTAGAAAAGCGGCAAGTCTTGATTCGCAAGCTTTCTAAAGGGTTCCGGCAGCGAGTCGGCATCGCCCAGGCGATTGTCCACGACCCGCCGGCCATCATTCTAGACGAGCCCACCACCGGGCTCGATCCGCGCCAAATCATCGACGCCCGCAATTTGATCAAGAGCCTAGCCGGGGATCACACCATTATCCTATCGACTCATATTTTGCCGGAAGTCAGCATGACCTGCAGCCGGGTGGTGATTATCAATCGGGGCCGCGTGGTGGCCACCGATACCCCGGAAAACCTGATGGCTAAGCTGGCTAGCGGTTCGCGGTATGAGCTGGAGGTAGATGGGGACGCAGCTGTTGCCCTGCAGTTGCTGGAAAAACTGCCAGGAGTGATTTCGGTTGAGTTGATGCCAACAGAACACCTGCCGGAAAATCGCCACCGGCTGCATTTGATAGCCCAGCCAATAGCAGAACCGGCACCGGAAATTGTAGCGGCTTTGGTGTCAGCTGGTGTCGGCTTGTACCAAATGAGGCCGGTGCAAGCTAGCCTAGAAGATGTGTTTTTAGAAGTGACTACGGAGGAAAAGACACTGGCACTCGAAAAGGCGGGTGGCTTTCAGCTGGAAAAGACACCGGCACCCGAAATTGCCAGTGGCGAAGAACCGGAAAAGACACCGGCACCCCAGTCTGTGAGTGGTGAACAGGAGGAAGAGAGCAAACAGGTAGGGTCTAGCAGCAACGCTCCCGCAGAGGATGCGCCGGTTAAAATAGAGTCAGAAACTCTAGAAAGTGCGCCCACTTGGGTGGGAGTTAACGACATAATGCCAGCGTATTATGAAGACGTGGATGTGGAGTCAGACCTATGGGCGAGCGATGTGAAGGATGAAAATGATAAGCCATCTCACAAATATTAATAGATGTAGCGATATTGGCATATTGGGTGAATTAATTTTGCCCGGGCGCATGACTCAGGCAGGAGAGGGGCTTCAATGAAAGTGATCGTGGGAAATATTATGGCCATCTATCGCAAGGAGTTGCAGGGGTATTTTGTGTCCCCTCTGGCTTATGCGATAGCCGGCGTGTTTTGGCTGCTTGCCGGCTTCTTTTTTGTGGCCATTCTGCAGGGAGTGATCGAGCAATCGGTTAACATAGACAAGCTGATAGAACAGGGGATGTCCTACCCGCCGGTGGATGTGCCCTACCAATTCGTGCAGTTCTTCTTGCAGTTGATGGGTTCGCTTTCCCTGTTCCTGCTGCCGGTGCTGTCAATGGGGCTGTATGCTGAGGAGCGCAAACGCGGTACATTAGAGCTGTTGGCTACCTCACCGATTACCAACTGGGCAGTTGCCACCGGCAAATTGTTGGGGGTGCTGACCTTTTTTACCACGATAGTGCTGCCGCTGCTCGCGGTGGAGTTGATTGCTCTGAGCGCTTCCAACCCGCCGATGCCCCCAGCCGTACCGCTGTTGGGACATCTGGGATTGCTTCTGCTGGCTGCCAGTATTCTATCTTTAGGGATGTTTATCTCCTCCCTGACAGACAGCACAATTCTGGCGGCGGTTCTCACCTTCGCGCTGGTTTTGTTCCTGTGGGTCATCGATTTGCTGGCCAACAGGATAAGTGGCCCAGTTGGGGAAGCCTTGGCGCATTTATCGTTGCTGAAGCACTACAGCAACTTGGTTCAAGGGGTGATAGATAGCAGCAGTGTGATTATGTTTGCGAGTTACATTGTTCTGGGAGTGTTTCTAACGGCTCAATCTGTTGAAACGTTGCGCTACCAGCAGTCTTAGGAAAGGAAAAGGAAAAAGGAAAAATGTCAAAAAAGCCTTGAGTTTGTCATTGGTAATTTTGAGTTGGGGTAAAAATGGATGTCTGTCCAAAACGGGACAGTTTGCAGTCCTTTCTCTTGTAGAGACGCGATTTATCGCGTCTCTGATTTATCGGGGCTAGAAGCCCCGGATGCCTGGCTTATGAAAAATGTACCGCCCTGATATGAAAAACGCTATAAAATAAGGCTGAACCTAAAAATAGGGGCGGCCAGAAAACCCATTACCCCTCACACAGACCGGCAAGGCAAGGGGGAGCAATATCTCCGGCTTGATTGCCCTCCTTACCTTGCAGATATTGAACCGCGCCAGCATCTTGATGCGTCTGGGGGGGGTGGGGAAGTTAGGTTTTTCGAGCGCTAAAACGGATTTGATATAAGTGATTTATATTATAGCTAAAAGCTAAAAGCTAAGAACTCAAAACTAAAAGATAGCATCTAAAGGCTAAAAGTGTACCAGCTAAGATGAAGACAGTCAAGATCGAAGACAAGCAGCCGAGACAGGCTTGGAAATATGTGTTTTGGCTAAGTCCGTGCTTAATCGTGATGGGCTTAACAGCAGGGGTGATATCGGACATCTGGGTGCCGGTGCCGGCAGGGCTGCTGGTGGCAGGGGTTGTCATCCTGGGGCTGTGGGTGCTGCAACCGGGCAGTGCCATACAGACGTTTTTGGGTCAGCGCTCGACGCAAGCGAACACTAATGCCCTAGCCGCCACGCTGTCAGTGCTGGTGATTCTGGGACTGATTAATTTTATGGCCACTCGCTATCCGCTGCGAGTGGACTTAACCGAAAATCAACAGTTTACTTTGGCCCGTCAAACACAGCAGCTGCTGCGCAATTTAAAGGAGCCGGTGAAGGTTTGGGTGTTCGACCGGGCACCGAATCCCTCAGACGGGGCATTGCTAGAGAATTATCGCCGGCAGGGGGGTATGAAGTTCAGCTTTGAGTATGTCGATCCGCAAGAAGAGCCGCCGCTGGCGCGAAAGTACGGCGTCAGCCGCTTTGGGGAGGTGCATCTGGAATCTGGACAGCGGCGGAAGTTTCTCCTGAGCCTTGACGAGCGCAGTCGCCTGACCGAGGTGAAACTGACCAATGGCATAGCGCAACTGCTCAGCGATCGCAAAACCAAAGTTTACTTCCTCCAAGGTCACGGAGAGCGCTCCCTGAAAGCGGGGAAAGACGGACTCTCCCAAGCCGTGGCCGCCTTGGAGAACAAAAATTTTATCAGTGAGCCGCTCAATTTAGCCGAGCGCTCGGAAGTGCCCAAGGATGCCGCTGTCGTGGTGATTGCGGGGCCCAAACGGGCCCTGTTTGAGGGCGAGGTAAAAGCCTTGAGGGATTATCTCAACCGGGGTGGCAGCCTGCTGGTGATGGTAGACCCCACTTATGACCCAAAATTAGACACCCTGCTGGGAGAATGGGGGGTGAAGCTGGACAATCGCTTGGTGATCGACGCTTCCGGTCTGGGACAGCGAGTGGATCTCGGGCCTGCTGAACCTCTAATCGCGAATTATGGCGATCACCCGATCACGGCAGATTTTCAGGGAGGCTACTCGTTCTATCCCGAAGCGCGACCGCTTGAAACCAAGCCAGTGCCGGGAATTCAGGAAACGCCCCTGCTGATTACCAATGAGCGGAGTTGGGGAGAGAGCAACCCGCAGAAGCAGCCATTAAAGTTCAATCCGGAAACCGACCGCAAAGGTCCGCTGCTGTTGGGGGTGGCGCTGAGTCGCAGTGCTGCTAAATCCGCCGCAGAGCAGGCTAAGGACACTCCGCTGCCCATTCCCGCACCGCCGCCCATTCCCGCACCGCCGCCAGAAGCAGATGAGAAGCCCCGTGAAGTCTCTCCGTCGCCCATTTCCACTCCGTCGGCGGCACCGGCCCAAAAGCCCGCCGGGACAGATCAAGAGCCTCGAATGGTGGTGTTGGGCAATTCTGCGTTTGCCACGGATGGCATATTTGAGCAACAGTTAAATGGGGATGTTTTCCTCAATTCCGTCAGCTGGTTGAGCAAGCTGGAGGGGCAAACCCTTTCCATCCGCCCCAAACAAGCAACTGACCGGCGCATCAACATGACACGGGAGCAAGCCCTCCTGTTGAGTTTGATGGCTGTGGGGGTTTTGCCCACCATCGGGCTGGGGTCAGCAGGGATTATCTGGTGGAGACGGCGCTAAGATAAGGGCGTTGGGAGTGGGGATAAAGTCAGTGAATCAACTCTACTTTCCACCCCGGGCTCGCACAACCCCACCCTCCACCCCACGCGGGACAGCCGTCAGCCTGTGAGCTTTCTGGTTAAGTTTAGTTATATCCATCTACCTGATAGCGATTAGGGAGAGCGCGATTAGCTATAAGCTGATTGACAGTTGTGATCCGCTGTGGTATGAAATGTTTCGGGCGCGAGCGCCCGCTCTCCTACCCCTGTAAGGGCGGGTTTACCAGACATAGAGCAGATTCCAACGAGCGTGAGGTACAGATATTGATCCCCCCCTTGCCCCCCCTAAAAAAGGGGGGGGAAGAAGTTAGCCCCCCTTTTTAAGGGGGGTTGGGG
>CAZJNL010000319.1:0-6146 GCA_964546515.1 uncultured Oscillatoria sp. | reverse complement strand
ACTGCCGGTTTCAACCTCTACACGCAAATGTCCACAAAGTGGATCTTCGACCTGCAAGATACCTACGTGTACTGGTGTACCGCTGACTCGGGCTGGATTACCGGCCACAGCTACATCGTCTACGGACCCCTCTCCAACGGTGCCACCACCCTGATGTACGAAGGTGCCCCCCGCCCCTCCAACCCGGGCTGTTTCTGGGACGTGATCGAAAAATACGGCGTCACCATCTTCTACACCGCACCCACCGCCATTCGCACCTTCATCAAGATGGGCGAACACCACCCCAAATCCCGCAACCTCTCCTCCCTGCGACTGCTGGGAACCGTGGGCGAACCCATCAACCCGGAAACCTGGATGTGGTACTATCGCGTGATTGGCTCTCAGCGCTGTCCGATTGTCGATACCTGGTGGCAAACAGAAACCGGCGGCATTATGATTACCCCCCTCCCCGGTGCCATCCCCACCAAACCCGGTTCCGCTACCCTGCCTTTCCCCGGAATTATCGCCGATGTCGTGGATTTGGACGGCAACTTAGTCGGGGCTAACCAAGGCGGCTATCTGGCCATTGAACACCCCTGGCCAGGTATGATGCGGACGGTCTATGGCGACCCAGAACGCTTCCGCCGCACCTACTGGGAGCATATCCCCCCCAAAGACGGGCAGTATTTCTACTTTGCCGGCGATGGGGCGCGGAAAGATGAGGACGGCTATTTCTGGGTGATGGGGCGTGTCGATGACGTGATTAATGTCGCCGGACACCGACTGGGGACAATGGAAATCGAGTCGGCGCTGGTTTCGCACCCAGCGGTTGCTGAGGCGGCGGTTGTGGGCAAACCGGATCAGCTCAAAGGGGAAGAGATTGTCGCTTTTGTAACGCTGGAAAGCACCCATAACCCCAGCGAGGCGCTGCTCAAAGAACTGAAGCAGCATGTGGTGAACGAAATTGGCGCGATTGCCCGTCCGGGCGAAATCCGCTTTACTGAGGGTTTGCCCAAGACTCGCTCGGGGAAAATTATGCGCCGGCTGCTGCGCTCGCTGGCTGCCGGTCAGGAGGTTGCCGGTGACACTTCCACCCTCGAAGATCGCAGCGTGCTCGATAAGCTGCGCGGTGGAGCCTAATTTTCTTCTTGGGGGCGGGCACAATACCCGCCCCAACTGTTGTGCGGGATTGGGGAACCTTCGGGCACGCTTCTGATGTCAAGTCTTAAAGCGCCAATCAAGAAATCTCAGAAATTGGGTTTCTTTTCATTTCTTAACCTCGATTTTCATACTTGACCGTAGCTCCAGACAATCGTTATTGCACAGTGGGGCGCTTTCAGCCCCATGCGCAATGCCCCATGCCCAGTAGTATTTTTTTAGCTGTCTACCCTCATGCAGGTGAAAAACCACAATTCCCTCTCTCCAGTTCAGCCTTTCAAATGGCTCGCTTTCAGGGTTATAGCTGGTGCGGGCGCGTGTCCGTTTCTGCTTTCTCAACCTTCCTTGGCTCAGCCAAATGAGCCTCTACTCTCACAAAGCAATAATCCAAATACTGCCGGTGAAATGGTCTTTTACGAGATGAAAAAAGACGATTTGTATATCTGTAAAAAGAAACCAAAAGAAGATGGATCAGAGGGCGACAAGGAATGCACTCAAATCGGCAAAGGCTACGCCTCAGTATTGAGCAAGGCGACTGAGCTGTATACCGAAGGCTCCCAACCCAATGGGCGGGCTCTGTTGCCAAGTGCGGAGTCTCTCTTGAGGCAAGGTCTTGAGCGATACCCAAATGATGCGATCACTCGCTATAAGTTGGGCAATGTTCTTTACGCTCAAGGAAAGCTAGACGACGCAATTGCGGAGTTCCGGCAAGCTATTAAAATCAATTCCAAGTACGCCCTAGCTCGCAATGCTTTGGGGTTAGCTCTGGCTAAGCAAGGGCAGATGGAGTCGGCGGTAACAGAGTTGCGGCAAGCCATTGAAATTAATTCCAAATACGCAGAGGCTCGCAGAAACTTGGGGCTGGTTCTGTTGGAGCAAGGAAAGCAAGAGGAGGGATTAGCAAACCTTAAAAAAGCCGTGGAATTATTCAAAGCCGATGGCCAACATCCCGAAGCTAGCCGAATTGAGCAATTTTTACAGCAGAGGGGCTTGCAGTAGGGGGTATCAGACCTAATTTATCCGGTCTTTTAAAAAGGCATGAGACGCGATAATGAGATGCGATGAGACGCGATAAATCGCGTCTCTACAAGAAAGTCCCCGCATCCGTCCATTATCAATGGTTATTAAAACGGATTTTATAGCATTCTCTGGTCTGGCTGGGTACGGGTTGGGGTTGGTTGCTGAAATCTCAGTTATCTTTCTGCCCCATCTGGAAGGTGACGCCCAGGGCGGCTCCCGCCCCCGCCATTAAGCCAACGCTCATTCCCTCTAGTGTCTTGAGCAGAGGATCTTGGGTGAGGCACTCGCTCGCCGGCGTCGCAGCAGTCAGACAGTGATTTATTTCAGCTCGGCTGGCAGTGCCGCCGAGAACGACTCCTACAGCACTGCAAGCCAAAATAAAAATAAATAGGCGCGGCGTCTTTCTATCCATAGGTAGATGTCAAATAAACAAGAGCATGCCAACATTGTCCTTATTAGAGCTAGCGTTGGCAGCCGTATTTTTACTGAAATTCTTAGTGAGTGGCTGCAGCTCAGGGGAGTTTTCGTCTCGCCTCCTGCGCAATTCTGTGGCACCAGTCGCGCCGCCCGCAAGCGGTCAGGCGTTTAGTTAGCATATTCTCGGAAATGTTAATTAGACAATCTAGCTGTCCAATGTGCAATTCTGCTGAGATCAATAAATAGATATCCCCAACTCAATAATCCTTGCCTTCCCGGGGGAAAATGGGCGAGTTGGCCTCAGCAGCAACCCCATCTCCAGAAACTCTTATCCCCAAATCCCCCAATCCCGGCTCTTCAATCCCCAAATCCCCCAATCCCGGAACCCACTATTTATGATACCTCCTGACGACAAATGAGCTATCATTATCGTGGGAAACCTTCAAGTCTTGAGCCTTGTGCACTGCAGCTTTTAGCTCCCCATAGGGGCCCGCCCAGAAATACTCCTTAACTAAATGGTCTTCTCCTGCCAGAGAGCCGTACACGACATAATAAACGGCATAAAGCTCATTCTCGCTGCCGTCTCTTCTTACTAGCACAGTCCTTACCCTCCTGATTGGAAACGGAAATTAAAGGTTTGCGCCCCTGACAGTTCCTGCCCTTGCACCCTATTTCACTGCCACTGTTACCACAGCTGACATCCCCGGCACAATTGGGGATTGATACCTTGGGACGCTCTGGGAGCCGAAAACAATTTTAACCGGCACGGGGGGCGCGACATAGGTAAAGTTGCCGGTTAGCGCCACCGGCAGCAACAGGGCTCGCCGGCGGCTCCGCCAGCTGGGGAAAACTCTGGACACGCCCAAAAAAGGTGTGATGGCGGGAAGGCTCACACCTTAATATATTTGTTTGCTGCGGTTGCTGGCCGGTGGCCACCCGCCCGTCGGACAGCTGCGCTGGCGCTAGTTGCGCCCTTGCTGAAACTTGCCGGCTCTTTCTTGACAAATGTCTTTGTTTCTGGTATTGGGGTGAGCAGCCGTTAGCCTTGCCTGGAGTGAGAAACCGGGTTTCTCTTGCTGGGGTAACTCATATTTGCGGCCTTTGGCCACAATCAACCCGGTTTCTGGCAGCCCTCACTTTTCTTTACAAACACCCTTTTAGATGGGGGCGGGAGAATTCCAAGATTGCTGCCAAATGTCCCGGATGTGCGCTGGTAGCCGTCAAAGCAAAAAATGTTCTACAATATCATACATCTGCTGGCTGGGAAATAGCACAAGAAACAAAAGGCAGAGGCAATTGGTTCTGAGGACAAACTTGAGCAGGAGCGCGGAAGAATAGTCAGTTATTGACGCCGCCATAGCATTTATTCTGACTTTTAACAAGGGGAATTACCTTAAGATTTCATAAAATTATTGAATCGCCAGGGACAAGTTGAACAGCCCTGTTCCCGATCTAGAACCGGCACGGAATTAGACAATGTTGAGGTTGTTAAAGTTTCAGCCGGCGAGACTCGGGCGGGCGCTTATGGGAAAAAACTGTATAGCAGATAACAGTGTGCTGGAGTTCGGCAAGTATCTGCAACCGGCACGGAAGTAGACAATATTGAGGTATGCTAAAATTTGACCCTGCTTTCAACGGGTGGTTCAGGGAAAAAGGTGCGTAAGCTCCAACATTGTACTTGATCCCATAAAGTGAGAGGCGCTCGATATCCGAAATAAAAAATAAAATTTAGTGCCGGGAGATTTCCGAGGGCAAAATTGAGAGCAATTCTAAATAAAAGCAAAAGAAAAAGGCAGTTTCGTTAAACCTGCCGCACAATAAATCCTGTAGCGCGGGTAACAAAAAAGCGTTACACACGGTTTCACCAAAAAGAGTGCTGCAAGAGCAGCCAAGGAGTAACTCATGACACAGAGCAACTACGGTCTAGACCGGCACGGGATTGTACATACTGGCAATCTGTACTGGAATATTTCCACTCCAGCTCTTTACGAGGAAGCCGCCCGACGCCGCGAGGGGTTTATTTCCCACCTGGGGCCAATAGTGGTGCGCACGGGCCAGTACACCGGGCGCTCGCCCAACGATAAATTTATCGTGCGCGAGCCAGAAAGCGAAGGAGAAATCTGGTGGGGCAAAGTGAACCAGTCGTTCGAGGCTCAGCGCTTCGAGACCCTGTACGCCCGGATGCTGGCTTACCTGCAAGGACGGGATCTGTTTATACAAGACTGCTATGCCGGTGCGGACCCTAACTATCGCATTTCAGTGCGCGTGATCACTGAGACAGCATGGCACAGCCTGTTTGCCCACAACATGTTCATCCAGCCGCCGCGTGAAGAGCTGGCCAGCTTCGTGCCCGACTTCACCATTATTAACGTGCCCAACTTCCACGCGGTGCCAGAGCTGGACGGCACCCGCTCCGAGGCTTGCGTGATCGTCAATTTTGCCCGCCGGCTGATTTTGATTGGCGGTACGAGCTATGCCGGTGAAATCAAGAAATCGGTGTTCACCATCCTCAACTATCTGCTGCCGCACAAACAAGTGCTCTCCATGCACTGCTCGGCCAACATCGGCGCGGATGGGGACACGGCAATATTCTTCGGGCTGTCTGGCACCGGCAAAACCACCCTGTCAGCGGACCCGCACCGCACCCTGATTGGTGACGACGAGCACGGCTGGAGCGACCAGGGGATTTTCAACTTCGAGGGCGGCTGCTACGCCAAAGTGATTCGCCTCTCAGCGAAAGCGGAACCGGAGATTTACGAAACCACGCGCCGCTTCGGCACGGTGCTGGAAAACGTGGCGATCGATACGCAGACGCGACGCCTGAATTTGGACGACGAGAGCCTGACGGAAAATACCCGCGCCGCTTATCCCCTGTCCCACATTCCCAACGCCAGCCACACCGGCATCGGCAACCATCCCAAGAACGTCATCTTCCTGACTGCAGATGCCTTTGGGGTGATGCCGCCGATCGCTCTCCTCAATAAAGAGCAAGCGATGTACCACTTCCTGAGCGGCTATACCGCCAAGGTGGCCGGGACTGAGCGGGGAATGGGCAGCGAGCCGCAAGCCACCTTCAGCGCCTGCTTCGGCGCACCGTTCATGGCCCTGCACCCCAGCGTCTACGCCGACTTGCTCGGGCAGCGGGTTACCACCTACAACTCCAAAGTCTGGCTGGTGAACACCGGCTGGACGGGGGGCCCCTACGGAGTGGGCCACCGGATGTCCATCCAGTACACCCGCACTCTTCTGAATGCCGTGCTCAGTGGCGCTCTCGATGGCGTGTCGATGAGTGAAGATCCGATCTTCGGTTTCATGGTGCCTGACTCTTGCCCAGATGTGCCCAGTGAGGTGCTCAAGCCGCGCCTGACTTGGAGCGATCCGGCGGCTTACGACGCCCAAGCCAAGAAACTGGCCGAGATGTTTATCAAGAACTTCAAGGAGTTCACCGATGTTGTTGACGCTTCCGTGATGGCAGGCGGCCCTCGGATTGCAGTGCCCGCTTGAGGGAATTGCTCAGCCAATTGCGGATAAACTGGAGGTAAAAAACCGGGTTTCTTTCAGGTTTCTGGGGT
>CAZJNL010000318.1:0-6147 GCA_964546515.1 uncultured Oscillatoria sp. | reverse complement strand
TTGATGTTTTCCCGCTTGACAATATCCAGCAATCCCTGACAGTAGCCATCGGGGTCTTTTTCCGGTGCGGGTACGGTGTAGAACCCTGAGACGGCGTTAGAAAACCTGTGTCCCGACAGCCAGTATTTGTGGGTTTCAACGAGAAAAGCTTTATGACCGGCAGCGTGAAATGAGCGGGCGAGCTGAAGGGCTTTCGTCATCTTACCGCCGGTGATCAAGATGTTTTTGGGATTTTCGGCTACCACCTTTTTCCGAAAGGGAGTCCCGACCCAACTCAGCAGCAGGGCGATTATAACGACAAGGCAATTGATGGGGAAGGCAATCAGCAGTAATGCGAGAGTGCCGATATTTTTGATCAGGGCAGAAATTCGCCCTCCGACAAACAGGATCTGTGCCATTAGCTAAGAAACTTAAGTGGATTGAAAAAGAATGGCAGGGAATTTTTTAAGAAACGTAACGGATGAACCGGGATTGTAGAGACGCGATAAATCGCGTCTCTACAAGGCCCATAATAAATCTATCCGTTACGCTGTGCGGTCAGCAAGTGCGGGTTCCGACCGGCGAGCAGGCGCGATCGAAAGCCCTACTTGCGTCTGATGATGGTTAACCCATCTCGTAAAGGCAAAATCACCTGTTCTACTCGCGGATCTTCAGCCACAATTCGGTTGAACTGGGCGATCGCCTCTCCATTGGGCGTGCGAGAGTGTGCCGGCAGATATACTTGCCCTTGTAACAGCGTATTGTCTACGCAGATAAATCCGTCAGGAGCGAGCAACCCAGTGGACAGCAGCATGTTGAAATAACTGACATACTCCTTTTTATCGGCATCAATGAACACCAAATCAAAGGACTCACCGGCATCTGCCAATTTACGCAGCGTCTCCAAAGCTGGGGCGACTTCTACAGCGATTTTGCTTCCGTGAGGGGACTCTTGAAAGCAAGCTTTAGCAAAGTCCGCCACATACTCATCCACCTCACAAGCAACCACGCGCCCATCTGCCGGCAAGGCTTCTGCCATTGCCAAGGCTGAATAGCCGGTGAACATGCCAATTTCCAAGATGCGCTTTGCTTTGGTCATGCGGACAAACATTTTCAAAGTTTGTCCCTCAATATGTCCGGAGAGCATTTCCTGCTCTAGCTGGCGCACAGTTTCACCGTCAGAAAACCGCTTGCTCCAGTCTTCTTTGCAAGTCTTCTGCGCCAGTGCTGCCAAAGCTGGGGACTCGCCGGTGGTGCACTCATTCAAATAAGGGTCAAGTCCTGCAGCCAGTTCGTATGCCTGCTGGAGAGAAGCGGCGAGGGAAGCAGGCACATTCCCCTCCTTTGCCTGCAGGAGAATTTTCTCCAGCTGCTCTACTAATATCCCCAAAGGAGTGACAGGTCTGGCGGTGTTTGCTGTTTTTTCGAGTGTTTCAGGCATACAGCTACTCCAGCCCCAAATCGCTGAGATACATCTCTTGACCTGCTCCTCCATCAGGCAAAGAAGCGCACAAAGCCTTGTATTCCTCGATAGCAGCTTGCAGCTGTTCGGGCGACACATCTTGCGCGTAGTCGCAAGAACCGATACGTCCCTGTGGGAGCGGTGCCCACAGCCCGCCATCTCCGCGCTTGCGGCGCATGTTTTTCTGAGCTTCAATCATCAAATTGAGGTCTTCCAGGATGGGGTGGTAGACCGCCAGACCTAAGGAGCGGGTCAGCGCTATGAGCCGATCGCGATCTGCCGGTTTCAGCCAGCCCAACTGCACCGATAAAGCCGCGCCGAAACACATCTCAATAGCGATTGCGTGACCGTGCATCAGCTTAACCGCCGGCTCGTAGCGTGGGCTCCAGGTGTGACCGTAGGCGTGGGGGCGATCCTGGTAAGTCTCGAACATATTTGTCCCCTCGTGCTTCATATAAGAGAACAAAGTCCGGTAGATCACCTCATCAGCGATGTGAGCCAGTTCGGAATCGCCATCGAGGGTGGCGAAGTGCGTTTCCAACAAGCGCGGACCGTACTGTTCGAGCATCTCAAACAGGACGATATCGTCTGTTGTCGCCATTTTAATCATCTCCGCCATCCCGTTGCGAATGTGACCGGTGGCGAGCGTGCGGAAAAAGCCGCGATCTACTAGGGTGACAACCGGCGGGTGATAGGCACCAATGCTGTTTTTGAACAGGTTGCCGTTAACGCAGGTGCGGGGCGACGGACCTGCGTCAATGCTGGCAACAATCGTTGTGCCAACCATAACATAAGGTGTGCGCCGGTGCTGCAACGCACAAGCCATCCCCGCCACATCGCTGAGCACTCCTCCCCCAACCACCAGCACCGGCTCGTTGCGGGACACATCACAGCCGTCTTTGCCTAAGAACTGGAGCAGCCGGTGGACTGTTTCCGAGGTTTTGTCCGCTTCCCACGCCCGACACGCTAACATTTGCAGGGGGATTTCATAGTATTCAAAATAGCGGCGCAGCGCTTCGCCATAGAACTCATCTACTGTTTGGTCTACGATCGCCACACAGCGAGTGCGAGTTTTGTAAATGTCAGCCAGGGCTGGGTTGGAGGTATCGAAAACTCCATCCACTACCTTAACTTCCGCTTTCAGGTTGAAGCTTGCCGATATCTCGAATGAACGACCGTCCTCGCCCGCCGTAATTTCTCCATGACCGGTGTACCATTCCGATGTGCGGTACTTTTCTGGGTGGGTTACCTCAATCGTCGTTGTTTTTTGCTTGCGGAACGCCTCTACGGACGCTTCTTTCGTCAAAATATCGGTAAGTTCTGTCTGAGGAAGACTTGTTAGCATTGTAGTTTTCTGAAGCTTGGACTTAACTGAGATAGCGAGCGCAATTGGGTAAATTGAGAGGTCGTTCGCGCTTACCCCTAACCGGAGCAGCCACTCGCGAAATCTCGTAAAGGATTGAGGTCTGAGTTGGACTAGGGAAAGAGGTTTGATTGGCGAGTGACACAAGGAGCTGCACCTGAAAACAGGACAGTTCAACTTCCACCGAAGCTTCCCCCCTGCGGGTGCAAATCCACCTGCAAGTTCTAAGGATTCTACCGGCCAGGTCAGAAAAACAGGCCCATCGCTGCCGAGCTAGAAAACTCGAAGCATCCTGGATTCCTTAAGAATCCCGCACACCCAGATCCGGGCTGCTGTTTTTTGGCATGACTCAGTTACTCTCCTGAACCCCACAATTCTCAATTTACCGCATCTTCACAAAAATTCACGCAATATTAAGAATCCTAAAATTTCCGTTCTTAAAGATAAGTTAAGCAAATCAATTGAGGGAGAAAAGCGGGGTTTGTGAGGGACAGGTTCAGCGGTGACAAAATAACTAAGATAGCGAAGCTTTTGTCAATCAGGAAAAATACTTACTAGGAAGAAGGTCGAGCAATCCTACTTGACAAAAAGCTAGTGACGTAATAAAGCGACTTCCATTGCGCACAGAAGATGAAATGGGTACTGATTTATAGCAATGACAGCAGGGCAACTTGAAATCTGGGCATAATTGCCTGAATAGTGGGCTTCGCCTGTCCCAAAATCGGCTTGACGTAGGACAGGCGTCCCGCCTGTCCCAAAACCGGCTTGACGTAGGACAGGCGTCCCGCCTGTCCCAAAACCGAAAAAACGTAGGACAGGCGTCCCGCCTGTCCCAAAAACGACAAAACGTAGGACAGGCGTCCCGCCTGTCCCAAAACCTGGTTACTTATATAGATAAAAAACTTCAGATGGCAGATGGGACAGTTCAAGATGGCGCGAGGCGCAGTACCTTTACCCTTTCCACCGGCTGCTCTTACCCGGGTCCGCTTGACCCCCAATTCAAGAGCGTGCCGGCACCTTCTGTAGGGCAAACCGGCACAAAACACCAAATTTACAGCCCGATCTGGGGCAACATACCTTTAATTTGCATCGCCGGCAAGCCGGTAATCTGCGATATTTGCTGGGCGAAGGTGTCCTGAACTGGCAGCATAGCCGCCTTTTTCTCCCGATCTGCCCTTCCGATCTCCCCTATCTCTTGGGCAGTCAGCGACCGGCCTAAAATACCCTCAATTTTTGGGATCATATTCTTGTCAAAGTTGTTATTCTGTTGCCCGATCGTGGGCATCATCGGTCTAATCTGAGCTTCAGAAACGCCAGTTGCCTGCGAAACCTGCTGCACGAAACGATTCTGAGCGGGTATGAGAGCTTCCCGCGCCGCTCTGCCCGCTTCGGCGATTTGCCGCTTTTGTTCGGCGCTCAGGGGTGCGCCCAGCTGCGCCTCCAGCTTTTGAATCAGGCCAGAACCGGCCCCATTTGGTCTTTGGCGCTGTGCTGCCGGCGCTCGATTTTGCGCGACAGCGCTACCGGTAACGCCCCAGGGCAGCGTTAAGGCACCGGCGGCGCACATCAAGGCGAAAAAAGCGGAAAATCTTGTGTTCATATTATAAAATTAGATTGGATAAAACTGGAGCTTTGCACAAGTTTAGCCGGGGAAAGATTGCAAATAAGCTTCTGACGTGCCGGTGCAGTTATAGCACAGTCCGCAGCTTGCAGTGCGCTTCACGGCTCTATTCAGTATAACTTCTCAACCGGCACGCCTTATCGGTTTCTTATCAATTCTTAACCGACAGTCAATCAACCAGCAGAAATAGGCTTGACGATGGCAACGGGAGCCAAAAGTTGAATAGTTTTCATGCGGACTGGAAGACTCTGGCTTTGTGCTTGGCTTTGGGATGTTCGGGGTTCCAGCAATAGCCGGTCACGCTTTTGCGTGGGAATTTCGGCGTTCGCGCCGTTCGGGAATTTCAGGGTGCGCGGGATACCCTGACTGACTGATTCTATTTTAGTGGCATTGAGGCGAAACCATTAACCCTAATCGCAAGCTGGGAAAGGGGGGAGCGCATGGGTTGCCGGTGGTGTTTGGGGCGCTCGTTCGGGACAGACAAGGGGCGGGGGCGGGTTTATTAACACCCTGAGTTGTGTCAGAGAGAGTTCGGGTTCACCCGCCCCTACAATACCTTTCTATATACAAAAGGGGGCGGGTTTATTAACACCCTGAGTTGTGTCAGAGAGAGTTCGGGTTCACCCGCCCCTACAATACCTTTCTATATACAAAAGTGACGTACAGCGGACATGATATTAAAAGGCGCTCGCCTGACAGCTGATATAGCGGTTCTCAGTTTGTGATGGTACATAGCGGGTTTTAAAATGGATGCCGGTCCAAAACGAAACAGTTTGCTGTAGGGGCGGGTTCACCCAAGATGTCTGTCCGAAGCCCCGGATGTTACTAAACCCGCCCCTACTTGCTGAACGCTTTTGGCGCGGTCGGGAGTCCCGGATGAATGCGCAGCGCGAAAAATGTACCGCACTGATATGAGAAACGCTATATCATTCCTCTGGGGGATGCCAGCCGACTTTTTCACCCAACACCGGCACTCCCAGCGCCGCCGGACGATCCCTCAGAGGGGTTGAGAGCCGGTGTCATATCAAGTCCGGTGGCATCCTTATTGCAAAACTCTTGTAGAGACGCGATTTATCGCGTCTCTCTACAATGCCGTCGCAACCGTTCATGAGATCACCAGGTATTGGCAAAAAAAAGGGCGCTCGCCCCCTGAATTTGATCCTCTGGGCGAGCACTTTGGGTGAGATGAGTTACAAATCACAGAAAGGGCGAGCGCTCTCCAGTTTATTCCGCCCACCAGCCGTATTCGTCATATTGATACCTGCCAGAAAGGACAGAGCGATACATGCGGAGAGCGCTCTGAGATGGCACTTCCGTCTTTTCAGTTCTGAAAAAAAATATCACGCGCAACTGCTTGCAGGTCGATCCTTCGTAAACCTCTGTGAGGCCAGCGTTAGAGTGAGCGGCGCGTAAGCGTTGCAAGCCGCTTCTCGTTTTCGCCGCAGTTGAAGCGGCAGCTTCAGGCGACCAAGGGTTAGCTTAAACGCAGGGACGGCGATCCACCGTCCGGAATGCAAGGCTGTTTTACCTTTTGACAGTTGCGCATGACAGAGTAATTATAACCCAAGTTGCAACCGTTGGAGGCTCTGACTTGAAAATGTTTGTAGGGGCGGGTTCACCAACATCTGAACTTCGTAGAGACATTTTGGGTAAACCCGCCCCTACAGGCCCTACCGTCGGGTTCTGGCCCACACATTTTCATTGGTGGCGGTGTGCGCAGTT
>CAZJNL010000317.1:0-6161 GCA_964546515.1 uncultured Oscillatoria sp. | reverse complement strand
AAGTGACATGCACCCGGGGTGGGGTTTTTCCGCTCACCTGCTTATTTTACACTCAAACCCGCCCAATCATCTCCGCCACAATTTTACCTGAACTCATCACCCCAGGCAGCCCCGCACCCGGATGGGTTACCGCCCCCACAAAATAGAGATTGGGCACATCTTCACTTTGATTGTGGGGGCGGAACCAAGCAGATTGCGTGAGAATTGGCTCCACAGAAAAAGCGCTGCCCTTGTAGCTATTCAGCGGATCGCGGAAGTGCAAAGGGTCAATGTAACGTTCCGTAACAATGTGTTTTGACAAATCTGGCAGATAGCGCTGTTCCAAAAACTGGATGATAGCATCCCGGTAGGGCTTCGCCATCGCTTTCCAATCTGTCTCGCTGTCCAAATTGGGAACCGGCGACAGCGCGTACCAGCAGTCACACCCCGGAGGCGCTAGCGACGGATCGGTTGCAGTCGGGCGGTGCAAATAGAGCGAGAAGTCTTCTGCTAAACGCTTCCGCTGAAAAATATCGCGCATCAACTCCCGGTATCGCGGGCCCATAATAATCTCGTGGTGAGCCATCTGCTCGTACCGGCAATCGGTGCCGAAATACACGACAAACAGCGACATTGAGTATCGCATCCCCCGCACTTTGCGGTCAGTGTACTTGCGCCGAAACCTTGCCGGCACCAAATTCAGATAGGTGTGCGCCACATCCGCATTGCTCACCACCGCATCCGCTCGCACAAATTCACCTGTTTTGAGCGCCACCCCCGTCGCCCGCCCCGTTTTCTCATCCATGCCAATTTCCGCCACTTCCGCACCCAGCAGCAGTTTCCCCCCGATATCTTGAAAAAGCCGAACCAGAGCCTTCACCAAAGCTCCCGTCCCCCCGCTCGCGAACCAAATGCCAAATTCTTGCTCCAGCTTGTGTATCATCGCGTAAATCGACGTGCTTTGAAAAGGATTGCCCCCAATCAAAAGCGGGTGGAAGCTGAAAACTTGCCGCAGCCGCTCATCTTTGATATACTGATTGACAAATCCCGCCACAGACTTGTAAGATTGTAATTGAACCATATCAGGGGCAACTTTGAGCATGTCCGCAAAGCGGGTGAACGGTTGCTCCATCAGCGGCAGACCTTTTTTAAAGACATTCTCCGCTGCCTTATAAAAGCGCCGGTACCCGGCTGCATCCTCTGGGTTAAACTCGCGAATCTGCCGGAGAATGCTTTCCGTGTCGCCGGTGTAGCGGAACACAGACCCATCGCAGAAGCGCACGCAGTAGAACGGGTCAAGCGGAACCAGCTTCACATAGTCTTCCGTCTTTTTCCCACTCAGCTGGAACAGCTCGCGGATGAACTGCGGGGCAGTAATAATAGTGGGGCCGGCATCAAAAGTGAAGCCGTCCTGCTGCCACACATAAGCCCGCCCCCCTGGCTTGTCCCGCTTCTCAATCACAGTCACATTATATCCCCGTGCGGCTAGCCGAATGGCTGCAGACAAACCGCCAAATCCACTCCCGATGACAGCGATGTTCATCCTCACTCCCCCTCTTCTACTTCTGAATCGCCAACTTCTAAGTAGGCCCACCTAATAAAGCGTAACATAGCCCGCCTCAGAAACCAGGTTTCTTTAAGAAACCTGGTTTCTTGATATTCAGTTTATTGATGTCTACCTGCTGATATACTCTAATTTTATAGCACTAGCCAGATTGGTTAGGACATTAAATATTGAGGCGTATGCGTTCGCCTGCCCTACGGATATATCTCGTAGGGACTGCGTTCGGCCTGTCCCAATCTCTGGAAGTGAGAGGGTTCTGGCCGTGTCGATTACTGAGCTGTCCATTGCTATATCGGTTCCTGCCTCTGCCTGAAAACGAAGAGCGAGAGGCTGCTGCCTCCCGATTATTAAAAATGATGAAAAATATCAGCCGTCTCAAACAGTGGCACCGGCTTATTGCTTTGCTCGCCCTGTGCCTCTCCCTGACAGCCGGCAATTCAAAACAGGCTTTCGCTTCTGTCCACACCTACCCAGAATCCCCCACACAAGTCATGTACCGCTCGCAACAAAGCCTGCGCGATGCGACAGACAAAGCGTGGCAAGCCGTACTCTACAAGCGACTCAAATCCAGTCAAGTACACTCCGTGCGCCTGCGACTGGTGGGATTTCCCGGCATCTCCGAACTAGCCCACCCCGCACCCTTGCGAATTGCCACCGGCACCGGCGAAGTGTGGACAGCCCCCGATGTCTGGGCTGACTCATCCCTCCCCGCCAACGTCGGAGAGTACGACTTCCTGCAAGTCATGGCCCAGTTGGATTCAGACACCCCCCTGCGACTGTCTTTACCCCTCAAAAGCAACCGCCCAGTCCAACTGCTCGTCCCACCCTTTGCAGTGCGCGAGTGGCGGAAAGTTTTCCAATTACACGAATAACAACCAACCAACAACAATAAAAATTTCTCCCCCTCCCCCACCTTTCAGGGGTACGTTTTTTCGTTGGGAAGCGAAGAGGGCGTAAGCGTTGCGGCTGCGTGACTCAGCTAGCATTTGCGAATGTAAATACCGGGCGCGGCAGTAAAGATTCCCGCGCAAATGCGAAAGCCCCTACAGTGAATCTCCTGTAGGGGCTTTCGCATGAGCGCGAGGATATTTGCAATCAGAGAAAAGATGGACATTCGCTCATGCAACGCCTATCCCGTAACGCTACCGACAGACAACTTCTAAAAAACCTACCCCCGAAAGCCCTCTCCCCCTCTCCCTCTTCCTTGGCGCTCCTTCACGGCGGCGGTTGATCAAAACCGCAACAAGCGCAGCCGCTGCAACAACCTAGCCACCTTACCCAAATCCTTATCCCCCGGCGCTCGCTCCACACCACTCGACAAATCAATACCGGCAGGGCGAACTTGACTGAGCGCCTCCAGCACATTCTCTGGCGTCAGCCCCCCGGCGAGCAACCAAGGACAGCTGGGGCGAAACTGCCGCAGACTTGACCAGTCCAGGGTTTTGCCGGTGCCCCCCAACTGCTCGGGATGGTAAGCGTCCAGCAGCAGGGTATCGGCCCACCCTGCGTAACCGGCTGCCCCATTTAAAGCCTCGGGCGTCCGCACTCTCACCGCTTTGATAATTTCCACACCGGCAAGCTCCAGGCGCAACTCCCCGCAAAATTCCGCCGATTCCTCCCCGTGCAGCTGCACGCCGGTCAGTCCAGCACCCGCCACAACTTGACAAATTTCTTCTTTTGTGCTATTGGCAAACACCCCAATTCGGTCAACCGGCACCGGCAGGCGCTCCACCACCGCCCGAATCCCAGCCGGCGTCGCGTAGCGGGGGGAAGCAGGCACGCAGATAAACCCTAAAGCCGTTGCCCCCAGCTGGGCAATGGCCTCACCCTGCTCTGGTTTGGTAATTCCGCAAATTTTGACCCGCATCAACGCCCCTCAGTCGCGGTGGATTGTCTAGATTTGTAGCAAAAATTTACGTTACTGTAAAGATTTTATACAATTTTTTGGAGTTTCTGGGCAAAAATTTATAATTTTTTTTACTTGTACACTTTTACGAATGCAGGGGATAGAAGCATGATTTACTCTACGTTACTTGCGGCATCCACAGTGCCAGCGACACCCACCTGGTCTCCGAGTGTGGCTCTCGTTATGATTCTTTCCAATCTGTTTGCCATCGCCATCGGCTACTATGCCATCAAGAACCGTGGCGCGGGCCCAGCACTGCCCCTTCCCTTGCCCGGACTGTTTGCCGGCTTTGGCTGGCCAGAATTGCTGGCAACCACCAGCTTTGGCCACGTGCTGGGTGCCGGTTTCATCTTGGGGCTGAGCAGCGCCGGCGTCCTCTAGGATTTGGGCCCCGCTAATTTCTAATGCTTAGTTGTTAATTGGTAATACAGGCAGCGATTAAGCATTAACCATTAGCGGGCCGGCTTATCAATTAAAAATTAAAAATTCAAAGTAAAAAAAGGATTCTTCTATTCCTTTTTCTAGATGCTGTTGCCGAATTGGCAATCTAAAATCTAAAATCTAAAATCCATAAGTGCCCCTGCTATAGCGTTTCTCATATCAGTGCGGTACAGTTTTTGCTGACGCGCTCATCCGGGACAGGAGACGCGATAAATCGCGTCTCTACAAAAGAAAGGAGCTGTAAACTGTCTTGTTTTGGGGGGGCATATATTTTTCTACCCATTTGTACCATCACAAATTGAGAACCGCTATAGAAGGGCAGCGAAGCTTGCTAGGGCTGGGTTTGTGTGGGGTTGCAGCCCGGGAGCGCCCGAAAAGCAGGCGTCAAGTTGCCCCAGCACGCGCCGGTGGGGTTGGCCTGCCCGTCCCCCACCGGCAACGGGCAGAATTACTAGAATTAAATAGTGTGTCGCGCGAAATTTCGCGTCTGTACCACTTGCGCCGATAAATAGCTGCGATAAACAAGGAAAATTTTATGCAGACAGGTTGGCGAATTGGCTCTCTGTTTGGCATCCCCCTTTATATAGATTCTTCTTGGTTCCTTATCTTAGCCGCAGTCACCCTGGTAAACCAGTTCGACTACGCCAAATGGGGGCCTGCAGTTGCTTGGATCTCTGGATTGGGAATGGCCCTGCTGCTGTTTGGCTCGGTGCTGCTCCACGAACTGGGTCACAGTTTAGTGGCGCGATCCCAGGGCATCAAAGTGAATTCTATCACCCTGTTTCTATTTGGCGGGGTGGCTGCCATTGACCAAGAATCCAAGACACCGGGCCTAGCGTTTCAAGTGGCCATTGCCGGCCCTGCAGTCAGTTTCGTCTTGTTCTGCCTGCTGAGCTTGCTAGGGCTGCTGCTGCCCGCGCCGGAACCGGTGAGAGTCCTAGCAGCGGATCTGGCCAGAATCAACCTGGTGCTGGCGCTGTTCAACATGATTCCCGGGTTGCCCCTGGATGGGGGGCAGATTGTCAAAGCCGCAGTGTGGAAGCTGACCGGCGACCGGTTTGCCGGCGTCCACTGGGCGGCGAAGGCGGGGCAAACCCTGGGAGCGATCGCCGTCAGCTTCGGAATAGCAGTCGTGTTGCTCGCAGGTGAGAGCGGTGTGGCTGGCATCTGGATTGCTATGCTGGGCTGGTTTGTCACCCGCAATGCCAGCGCCTACGACCGGCTCACCGATCTGCAAGAAGCCTTGGTGCAGCTGAGCGCCGCTGATGCCATGAGCCGCGAGTTTCGGGTGGTGGATGCTGGCATGAGCCTGCGCCAATTTGCCGACCAGTACCTGCTGGCAGACTTGCCCGGGCCAGAAAGACCCTACTACGCAGCTTCGGAGGGTCGCTATCGCGGCATGGTTGTCCCTGATGACATCAGATTCGCAGAGCGCAGTCTCTGGGAAACCCAGACGCTCCACAGCATCGTCCGCCCCCTGAGCGACATGATCACCGCTGAAGAAAACACCCCTCTGGTTGAAGTGATTAATCAGCTGGAAACCCACAAATTACCCCGGATTACAGTCCTCTCCAGAGCCGGTGCCGTTGCCGGTGTCACCGACAGGGGCGACATTGTGCGAGCTTTGTGCCAAAAGCTGCAACTGCGAATTTCTGAGGCGGAGATCAAGCGCATCAAATCTGAGGGCACCTACCCTCCCGGTTTGCAGCTACCGGCAATCGCCAAAGCAACCGCTGACGCCCTCAGTCCGCAGGCTCCCTAGAGTGCCGGGGTGAAGAAACCGGGTTTCTTTCCCACCCAAAGAAACCGGGTTTCTGACGGGGTTAAGAAACCGGGTTTCTTTCCCACCCAAAGAAACCCGGTTTCTGAGATTTCAACACCGGCGCTCTAGATCCTCGGAATGAGGGATCTAAACTCTAGGATTGCCTGCCACTCGGCGTCTGACAGCGGTTGCTCCACCAGTGCGACGCCGAAGCTGTCTTTGAAACCGGCAATCAAAGCATCGGTGACGGTTTGAATTAGGGCGTCCCCCCGCTGGGATAAGGGTAGCTCCACCGGCACAGGCATTGTGCCAAACACCCGCTCGAATAGCTGGCTATCTTGCAGCAGCGGCATCGAGCCGTGCTGCAAAATTGCCGGTCCGCGCCGCAACTGGGCGCTGCCTGCCAGCTTAGCGCCGCTGGGCATAATTAAATCAGCGCCGGTTGCTGTGCCGAAACAGCTGGGGTTGTGGATGTAACCTCGCCCCGTTTCACCGTAGTTTAATTCGAC
>CAZJNL010000316.1:0-6167 GCA_964546515.1 uncultured Oscillatoria sp. | reverse complement strand
AGATGAACGATTTCTTTTCTGTATTCATTGTTACGGTTTTTCTGCAAGTGTCAAGTTTTTCACAAAAATTTACATAAAGGTCAGATTTTCGGGGCCGGCTGCGTAGGGGCAGGCCCCCGTGCCTGCCCCGCTTTTGGCCATACAGGAAGCGTGAGTGGGTCAGAGCCGGGAGCTGTCCTTCTGCGGCAAGCAACTCACACAGCGCCTTTCCCGTCGGGATAGGACACAAGCCGGTGAGTCAAATAAACCCTGCCCAGAAACTGCCCAGAAACCCGGTAACTTCGGCGAAACCGGGTTTCTAGACTTGCGGGGTGCCGGTGCCGCGCTTTACTCCAAGCTCCTTCTAGACTTGCGGGGTGCCGGTGCCGCGCTTTACTCAAAGCTTCCGGAAAAGCCCGTAAATTACCATTCTTCAACTTCCAAAGCAGGAGGACACCATCATGCGAAATCGGATTTTAGCCAGTTTACTGATCGCAGGCATAACCCTCACCCTCTGTCGCCCAACCGGCGCGAGCCTCCCCCAGAAGGCCAAGCTGCATGCGCCGGCAACAGGGATTGAAACATCCAATCCTGTAAATTTGGCGCAACGTTCCTCCCAAAGCAACATAGAAGGCACCTGGAAAATTAGCGAAGGCAAGGCTCCCAACGGAGAGAGATACACCGGCAGCGCAGACATTCAAGCCACCCTTCGCGAAGCCAATCTCTACAGCGTCTCCTGGAACACCTCTGCCGGTGAATTCTCAGGGCTGGCCTTCTTGGAGGATGGCCACCTATTTGTCGGCTGGGCACCCCAAGGAAAGACATACGGAGTCGCCGTGTACCGGATCAACTCAGACGGCACCCTGGACGGAAAGTGGACTTACAGCGGAGGCAGGGGCCAAGTGGGCGAGGAAACAGCCACCGGCGGCAAAGCAGGCAAAGTCGAGGGCAACTATGAAATCGCCGGCAGAGATTCCGGCGGGGAATACAATGGATCTCTAAGGATTCGCCGGTCGGATGACACCTATGAACTCACCTGGACAGTAGACCGCACCACCTATCGCGGGGTTGGGCTGCGTTCTGGCGACTGGCTCGCTGTCGGCTGGGGGCCCCTGGATGACTTCGGAGTCAGCGATTATCGGATTAGAGGCAACGAAGCCAATGGTCGCTGGGCAATTCCAGGTGAGTCCGATCTAGGCGTCGATAAGCTGACCCGCGATAATAGGAATTAGCAATTAACAATTGTAGGGGTAGGCCCCCCACGGAGACTACCCTTGCGCTTCAGCGTCACCTACCAATACTGAAGCTAAAGTTACAAACAACAAACTAATTATGGCTGAAAAAAGCGAAGGAATCAAAATTGTTAGCGATAACCGGCAAGCCCGTTTCCTCTACGAAATCCTAGACACTTACGAAGCCGGAATAGAGCTCAAAGGCACAGAAGTCAAATCGATTCGGGAAGGCCAAGTCAACCTCAGAGATGGCTACGTCCTGATTCGCAATGGAGAAGCGTGGCTGATTAACGCCCACATTTCGCCCTACGGCACAGCCAGCGAATATTTCAACCACGATCCCCGCCGCACCCGCAAACTGCTGATGCACAAGCAAGAAATTCGCAAGCTAATCGGTAAAGTGGAGCAGCAGGGATTAACCTTGGTGCCCTTGAAAATGTACCTGAAGCGCGGCTGGGTCAAAATTGAAGTTGCCCTCGGCAAAGGCAAGAAGCTGCACGACAAGCGCGAAGATGAACGCCGGCGGGAAGACAAGCGCGACATGGAGCGGGCCATGAAGCGGTATTAGAACCAAAAGGTGCGCTGCGGCGCACCCTACAGTAGAGCGGCTCCCCTTGGCATTGCTGACTTGAGAAAATCTAGATGTATAATCATAGTAGATACGGCGAGGCTTGAGCCAAAACACTTCTAAAAGTAGGACTGACCGCCGAGAGGGGTTTTCAATGCCTTTCTGCCTGTCAGTCAGGTACGGTATATCAACACAAAATCAACCCCCAAAAAATATGTACGCACAAGTAGTTACCAAGTGGGGAAACAGTCTGGCTGTTGGCATACCAAAAGTTATAGCTGAACAAGCTAACCTGAAAGAAGGCACAACTGTAAGTTTGAGCCGTATCAGCAGATGGACTGGTCATTGTCCCTCAACAAAAGAAGGAGTATAACCTTGAAGAACTCCAGGCAGGAGTAACGCCAGAAAATTTGCATGCCGAGGTAAATACTGGGAGTCCCGCAGGCAGTGAAGCGTGGTAAGTCTGTCTCGTATGTTCCCGACCGTTAGCGCAGCGGCTCCGCAGGAGCAGGCGATATTGTTTGGCTCAACTTCGACCCGCAAGAGGGTCACGAGCAAAAGGGGCACCGCCCTGCTATTGTTGTATCGCCAGCAAGCTACAACAAGAAAGTAGGGCTGGCACTCCTGTGCCCAATTACAACTGAAGTGAATCCCCAGGCGGTATTTTTTTGCTCTTGCCTCCCTCTTACCAGCAGTTCTGCCAAGCGGTGCCGTCCCAAACCCGCAGCTTCTTCAGCTGGCTGTCGTAGTAAATGTCACCTTCGTTTGGTGAGGAAGGAGCAGACAAGCGAGGTTGGAGTCGCATAAAGCTGGAGACATGGAGCATCGCGGTCGGCGCAGTCGTGCCGATACCAACATTTCCATTCGTGTGAATCCGCTTTCGACACGAACCACTAAGGCAAATTCCAACCGGGGCCTATCCCTCAGTTCAGGTCGGCAAACTAGCCTCCGGTTTTTTGCCCTAAGTGGCATCGTTAGCATTCCGACTGGGGCGGTAAAACTCAATATAAAAAAAGCTTCCGAACCTCTACATCCCACCGGCTAAATAAGCTGTAAAACCCAAGACAAACAGGAATTGAATCAGGCCAGTATCTCGAAACTCCAGGCAGAATATTACCTGGAGATAAAGTGAACCCAAAAGTCGCCAGAGGTCATGCAGGACGCGACAAATTAAGTCATCGGAGTAGTGCAGATACGCTCCGCTTAAATCAGTGCGATAGCCCCAAGCAAACCACTCTCCGTAAGGGTCGTGCACGATTAGGACGGTGTCGGAGTAGCCAACTACAGTGACAATATGGCCTGAAGGCGTAAACCAGCCGTGAATAACCGCTAGATTGCCGATATCAATCCAGTTCCGCCTGGAGCGAAGCGCTGGCAGAAAATTCATCTTGACACCCGTATTCGCGGACTATCTGAGCCAAGTCTGAAGGTGAGTGCCGGTCAAGCCCTGCGCTTGAGGCATACGCATAGAGTTCATCTTCAAATTGCCCTTCGCTGCCGACTCGTTTCGCGCCCCGGTACTCCCAGCTCCAAAGAGGTGACGTTACAAGAGCCGGTCGGGTTATACCAGTTATCAAGTTGAGACTTATAGGGGACTCGCAATTTAACGCCTTCTCTGCCATTAAAAGCCTCCTTGGGCGAAGAAACTTCAGTTTCGCGGTATTCCGGCACCCCCCGCACGTCCGGCCACCTACCAAGTATTTAAGCCGCGAAAGTTTCCCCCGGCAAAAGTCACTTTATAATGACTGCCTTCTGGATTCTAAGAGGTCTGCAAAAAATCGCTAACTCGCTCAGCTTTTAATGTTACTTTTGCTGAGGGGGGGGGGGAGGTCATATGACTGGCACCGGCGAGTCTTCAAAACTATATCTTTCCAAATCACCAAGCGCATATTTAAGTCCGGGAGAGGGAATTTTTAGGGCTACCGCACTACTGTATGACGGTCAAATCACACGAGAGCAAGATTTCCTTGACTCCCGATCACCTGCCACGCCGTGTTAGCGACAACGCAAATAATCCTTACGGCGTCTCGCAGGTGGGTCTCAGCGAGACTTCCTCCTGTTCCTGCCCTCGAGGCAAGATTTCCAAAATGGATTTGCTGACTTGCGCCCTCACTAATTTTCCAACCCCCAGCTCCAATTCCAACGACCCCGATTTCTGACCCAAAAGCGGCAGTAGCAGGCAGGGTAAGCGTTATTGGCGTGTCGGCGGTCCCGGCATTTGCGATGTCACCGGCGGAAAGCTGCCATTGTTGTGTTGGCCGTCACCGTTTGCCAGCTAAATGACGCAAGTCCTCCCAAAGCCGCCCATTGACCGTCTCCCCGCAACCAGGTGGTGTTGCTGGCAGTTCCGCCCCCCAGTCTTGCAGTCGCAAAGGTGCCAGATATGCCGATATCGCTCGCTGACAAAGCCGCCCACTGAGCGTCGCCCCTCCGGGCGCTGCTAGCAGTTCCGCCCCTTTGCGGTGGCAAAGGTGCCGGAAACTACATCGGAGGCGCTGATGCTGGTATCGCCGATTGATATCCAGTTCGCATTTGTGCTGGCGGGCGTTCAGAATGAAAGTTAGCCCTGTGTCTAACTCTTTCGCTCCATCACCCGCAGCGATGTCGGTTAAAGCTAGCCTAGCTGCCTGATTAACTACCGGGACAATTTTTGGCGAGTGAAATTGGCGGCAAAACCTGAGAGTCTAGCTTGCCATCCCCTCCCAAGACTGGCACGTTAAGAGTTGGCCACGCCGGTCAGCCTGAGCCAACAGCTAAAACTTGCCCCGCCGTTCCAATAGGCAGGCGAGTCAGCAATCCCGCCGAATCTCGGGAATACACATCCCCCGTCGCGCTGTTAGACAGTGCGACCGCTGTCCCCTCAACAATAGTCCTGCCAATCGCATTTGGCAGTGCCATATTTATGGATTCACTAAAAAAGTTATAAATTCACAATTGCTAGAGTGACTTTCCAATTCCCCTCTCCTACATACAGGAGTTCAACGTAATCGCTTGTCAGCGTTGCTCGCCCCCCGCCGGCGTCAGAGGCTAGATATCCGAAGCTAATTTGTAGCCCACTTTCAGCAACTCCCATGTCCCGAAGCTTCCGTCAATGCAGATTTTGCTGTTTTGAGGTGTTCCGTCAGACGCCGGCATGTTCAAAACCGTTTCCCCCACCCCCTTTATTCGGTAGCCGGTGTTAGGAGTTAGGTTAAGTGTCTCGCTGACGGTCTACCACCGGAAAGTAGGGCTTCTGATTTGTCGCTGCATTTAAGCTGAAGCTCTAAAGGTTTATTGCCCTAGCCGCAGGCTCCGCTTGTATGCATTTGAGCAATTCTTCTGTCGGATCCGATTGCCCACCGGTGGATTTCCAGAGTTCTACCAAAGCGCTGTTAAACCCCCGAGGAATTTGAAGAGTCACAGAGTAAGGCGCAGGCTCGTATTTGGGAAATCTAATCAAAGTTAACCTGTCGCGCCTTACCTAGGTGCGATAAACCTCTACCAAAGAGGAGAACTAGGGGACGCCGGACTGACAAACAAATTTACACGAAAGCCCGACACCTAGCCACCCTGAATCTTTGGCCTCCGGAGCATATCCAATAGCCAATAACAGAATATTCCTGTCTACAATTTTAGGACTTGGCGGACTGGGTTGAGAAAAGCTGGTGACAGCAATTTGAGGGGCTTGATAAGATTGCCTGACCACCAGCTCCCAGACTGTTGCCTAAATCCCCAATTGGCTTTCGCCTAAATTTTGATACGCTTTTAGGGAGCGACTCCAAGAAATGAGCATCTTTCGTTAAGCCAGAAATCTGGAGAGATGCCAACGCTTTCAATCATGTCCAGATAAGGACTCGAGCCGAGCGGACAAAAAATCATGCGCCGCTTGAGCATGAGCAGCTCCGCCCATTCGGATTCTGTTACCTCAATAGGAACTGAAACGGCTCAGCTATCTTCTAATCCTGAAGGAACCCATATTTCTGCGGAGTCAGGAATACATAGCTCAACATCTAACTCAGTCTTCAGCCTGTTATTAACGTCGAGGAGGATTGCGGTCTTATTGACCGGCGAGAGCCTTGTTTGGCTCTTTCTTACACCCTGACCAAAGCGGACTTACGCCGGACTGTCAAATCCAAAAGGGTCAAAGGGTGCTGTAGTGGGAGGTCAGCACAGCGGAACCTGACGTCCTCGGTGCTGTCCGCTCAGGCCATAAATCCTGATTGCCGGCTGTGAGATCGCAAAGGCTTCTGCCGGCGCTTCCCGCTCGGCATATTGGAACAAAGAAAGCTTAAGTTGGCGATCCTGGATTTCCAGAACCTTGCTCAGGATCTGCTTTCCTGCTGTCTTGTCGTAAACTAGCAGCCGGAAGTCGTAGCCTTTCTCTCTGTCCTTTGTAAGTAACCTTGTGC
>CAZJNL010000315.1:0-6178 GCA_964546515.1 uncultured Oscillatoria sp. | reverse complement strand
GCGCGGGGCTATGCTGTAGTTCTGTTTGACTGGCGGGCCCACGGCAAAACTGGCCAGCTGTCTCCCACCCTAACTTCAGATGGCTTGTACGAAGGAGAAGATTTTGTCCGCATTGCCGCAGGAGCCAAAGCAATGGGCTGTCCCGCACCGTTCTGGTTCACCGGCTTCTCTCTGGGAGGGCAACTTGCCCTGTGGGGAATCAAAGCATCCCAGGATGTCGCCCTGTGCCAAGAACTCGGGCTGCACTCAACCGACCTGGGAGGCGGTGCGGTGATTTGTCCGAGTGTGGATTCCAACCGCTCCCTGTCCTATTTAGTCAAACATCCCGTCGGCAAATATTTAGAAAAAGCAATCGCCAAAGAACTGAAAAAACTGGCTTGGCGGCTGCACGAGGCTCACCCGCACGCCATAGACCCAGCCGCCATCGACCGGGCCAACAGCATCTGGGGCTTTGACCGCGAACTGGTAATCGAGCGACTGGGTTTCCCATCGGTGGAAGCTTATTACGACGCCAGCAGCGCTCTCCCCCTGCTGCCTCAACTGCGCAAACCCACTCTGATTGTGTACGCCGCAGACGACCCCCTGTTTGACCCGACTATCGTGCCTGACTTGCAAGCCGCTTGTGCCGGCAATCCGAGCCTCGATTTGGTTCTCACCGAGTACGGCGGTCATGTGGGCTATCTCAGCAGCTTGGCGAGCCAGCACATTGCTGGGGACCCCGACCGCTGGTGGGCCTGGAATCGGGTTTTGCAGTGGTGCGACCGGCAGAAAGCCCGCTCTCTCACTTCCGCGAGAAAAGATTTCGCTCGCAGTTAAACCCGTGTAGAGACGCGACATGTCTCGTCTCTACATAGAGCCAGTTCCCCAGGCTCTGTTGTAGCTTGGGTTTTACCGGAATGCCTCCCATCTGAGAGCCGCAGATGAACCCACAAACATCTGCGCTGACCGGCCATTTATAAAGAAAATCTAAACCCCCCTAACTTGCCCCCTACACCCCCTTTAAAAGGTTAGCTCTGAGAGTTTCCCCCCTTTTTTTAGAGGGGGTGACGGGGGGGATAGTTTGCCAACTAGACGTTAGCTGGCCTTTAATATTTCCTTTATAAATCAGCTCTCACCGGCGTGCGGAAAGCGGTTGACACTCTAAAATCTAAAATCGAGGGATTCGACGACCTGATAATCCCCGGTTTCGTCTGAGTCGGAGCAGGCGAAACATCTGTCGCCCGCTCACCCCCAACCCCTCTCCCCTCGTGGGAGAGGGGAGTTAGTATTCCCCCCTCTCCCGCTGTTGTAGAACGCCGAATCGCGTCTGGGTAAGGGGGGTGAGGGCTATTCCGATCGGAAAGTGACACCGCTGGCAATGACGCCGCTGACAAAGCGACGAGCGTACTGTCACCTTCTTTCCAGACACTAGATCGCAGATATCCGCCAAAGAATAGTTAATCATTAGAAAAGTCCCAGCCCGTATAATAGTTAAAACTCTGGTTAAAATTTGCCAAGGTATTTGTAATGAGTGTTTTTAAACCCACCCACAAGCTTGTCGCTCCTGCTGGGGAAGAAATCCCCGTGATGCTACTCTCCCAAAAGCAAAGTTTTAGATATCTGGCAGTCACCGCAGAGGAATATCAGGAGGGAAGCCCCCCGATTTATGAATGGCATCCCTCGGAGGGGGTGACTTACAGGGGATTCAAGTTAGACGGGCTGAGTATTTTGGCGCAGGAGTCCAGCAGCAAGTCTTTGCCTGGGTCTGTCTGCGAGCAGGTGAAGTGCGCAAAGCAAACCGAGTGCGCCTACCACCTGAGAATCGCACAGTCATATCCAGATCCGGTTGATTAACCGCAATTAGGAGAGTCTAAGAAACCCGGTTTCTCAAAGAAACCGGGTTTCTGAATGCGCATCGCCCAATTCCAGGGGATACCAACAACAAAGCCCCAGCCCCAGGCAAGAGTCAGGAAGCCAGCAACTCCAAGAGCGCCTTGGCTAGGTATTCATACTGCACCGGCGTGTTGTAAATCTGTGCGGAAATGCGAATTAGCCACTTGGGGGCAGCCGGCGAGGGCATCACCGGCACTTCAATCCCAAACTGGTCAAACAAAATATCGTGCAGCGCCTCAGGGGAACCGTCGGGCAGAGGTACAGATGCTATCGAGCCAATCATCTCATCCGGACAGGGCACCGGCACGCCCAGCTTGTCGCAAAGCATTTGTCTCGCCGCCAGGGCCATCGAGCGATTTCTCTCCATCAATTCTGGCCAGCCGCCGCCCAGCAGGGAACCCATGAATTGGACAGCCACCGGCACGCACAGGTATGCTGTGGGGTCATCTGTGCCCATCCAGTCGAATTCCAGTTGAAAGCGCGACCGGTCAGTGCGGGGGGAGTTGGCACCGTGACTGATTGTCAGCGGACGGATAGCGGATTGCTTGTCCCGCCGCACATACAGGAAGGCTGCCCCTTTGGGGGCGCACAGCCATTTGTGGCAGTTGCCGGTGTAGTAAGTTGCGCCAATCTCGTGCAGGTTGAGGGGCAGCATCCCAGGCGCGTGGGCACCGTCGACGAGGGTATCAATGCCCAGTTCTGCTAGCTGCTTGACAATCTGCTGGATGGGGAAAATCAGCGCCGTCTGGCTCACGACATGATCCAGCAAAACCAGCCGCGTTTTCGGGGAAACTCGCTCCATCACAGACTGGACAATCTGAGCCGGCGATTCCAGCGGAAACGGCACCGGCGCGACCGCTATGCGGGCACCGGCACGCTCGGCCACAAAATTTAGGGCGTTACGGCAGGCGTTGTACTCCTGGTTGGTTGTCAGGATCTCGTCCCCTGGCTGAAAGTGCCCATAAAGGAGCAGGGAGCGCAAGACGGCATTGATGCCGGTTGTGGCGTTGGGGACAAAGGCCAGTTCGGCTGGGTCAGCGCCGGCAAAGCTGGCCAGCTGGGAGCGAGCTTCATCGAGCCGCGGCTCGAACTCCCGGCCAAAAAAGCGCACCGGCTCTCGTTCCAGCTGTTCCCGCAGGCGCTGCTGCGCTTCGAGCACCGGCAGGGGGCAAGCTCCAAATGAGCCGTGATTCAGATAAGTTAGATTTCGGTCAAGCAACCAAAACTCAGCCCAACTAGCTGGGGCGCTTTGCGATTCGGCGTTTTGATACATTTACTTTGCGGATTGCTGTAGAGACGCGACATGTCGCGTCTCTACACTATGGTTCAGATTGGGTCTTCAATCCAAAATCCAAAATCTAAAATCCAAAATTTTTTAACTCCCCGGGCAAGATTCGAACTTGCGACCAATCGGTTACACTTGTCCCAACGTTTCCGCTAGGGGTGGACTATCTCATCATCCCTTGTGGGATGTCGGGCGCTACTGGATTTATTGGACAGGCTCCTCATCCATAGTCTCTGCACCTTTCTGGCTACCTGTGGGTTAACCACTGCCTTTCGCCAGACTTGGCTCAGGGTTCCCGCCACCCGAAGTGCTGCGGCTTCCTTGAGTTCACCCGATTTTCCACTACTCGTTACCGAGTAGCGCTGCTAGGGGAAGCTGCAAGCTTGCTGGCCTGCATTTGTCCCTGACAGCCGACCGCTCTACCACTGAGCTACCGAGGATTGTGATTTTTATAATAACTACCTGCGGTGAAGTTTGGCAAGTACTTTGGGAAAAATTTTGAAAAATTTTTTTTCGGCTGCTGAGAAGGCCATTTGGGGGCTTGACTAGGGCCGGTTCATGCGCATTTGGGCCAACCGCTCCTGAGCTTTTGGATCGAGAGAGCTAGCTAAAAAGCGACTGGGCGGTCGTTTGGAGGGGTGCTGTTTGCATCTGACACTGTGCTTTGTGGATTCCACTTCCGAGGCCAGCTGATGTCCTGAGATCCATTCGGCTCCGTAACCGACGACGGTGAGTTGCTGGGCCCGGTCTGATGTGGCCACAATCAGCCGCTGTTGAGGGTGGCCCCGTTCGTAGCGAAAGACGGCGCAGGTTTTTTCTATATAGGTATCTGCGGTTTGCCCGAAGTCGGTGTAGTGGACGCAGAGGTGGCGGGTGATTTCTTCTTTGCTGCTGCGGGTGTCTTGATAGTGGGCGTCGAACACTAGGCGAGTGTCGTAGTCCTTAAAGGCGCTGTAGTTGACCAAAGCTTCGATCAATTCCCGTCTGGCGGCTTCCAGGCCATCTCGATCGCGGGTTTTTGTCAGGTAAGGCCAGACTCCGATGATGTTGTAGCCGTCTACGAGCAGGACAGCGGGCGGTGAGGGGCGTGACATGATTTTGAGTAAACGTCATATTTCTACATAGAATTATCTTTTTTTATATCCTACTCTTGACTTTTTTGCTTAAAATTTGTGAATCATTTGTCAGAATGCCGCTCGCTGCTAGTTAATTTATATTAAATACGGATGCTTAATTACTGAATGTAATGCTGGCTATTCAGGCAATATAATAGCTGCGCCAAACGTCACGGCGCACCAGACGGATGTGCGGTTAATAAAGTAATTAAACGTAAGTTTGAGGGGCTGACCGGCTGGTGACTGCGGTGGGGGAGGGAGGGCGACTCCCTTTCACCGGCACTGATTGCGGCTTGCGGCTGGCACTAGCTGGGATCGACCCATCCGGGCATAGGGTGACGGAATAAACTGAGGTCAAGGGTTTGCCCGCTGGGGTTGGGAGCGAGGTTAATCAGCGGGTCTGTATGTCCCGTCAGGGTGCGGCGCAGCTCTCCTGTCTGCAAGTCCCACAGCTTGATCGTCCTTTCGGTACTGCCACTGGCGAGGGTTTGGCCATCGTCTCCGATGGCCAGCGACCTGACTGTGCCGGCATGCCCAGGGAAGATATTTTTGCGAAGGCCGGTGTCGGGGTGCCAAATCTCGATGGTGCCGTCCTGAGAGCCACTGGCGAGGATTTGCCTGTCAGAACTGATGGCGATCGCAACTACTGGGTCTGGATGCACCGGCAGGGTTCGCAGCAATTTGCCGGTGTTCACACACCATATTTTCAGTGTTTTGTCAATACTGCCGCTGGCGAGAATCTGGCTGTCGGGGCTAATGGCAAGGGGGCGAACCATGCCGGCATGGGCGGCGATGCGGAGTTCTTTCTCGCCGCCGGCTGGATGCCAAATTTTAATCGTACCGTCATAACCGCCACTGATCAGGATCTGCCCGTCGGCGCTAATGGCAATGGAACTGACGCCGCTGGAATGACCGGCGAGGGTGCGGAGCAACTCGCCGATGCCGGAATGGGACAGATTGAGCTTTTTTTCGGTGCTGCCACTGGCGAGGGAGTGCCCGCCAGAGCCGGTGGCGGCGGGATACAGCGACCAGGAATGCCCCAAAAGCTGCTCGATCAATTCGCTGTTGCCCAACTTCCACAGTTTAATGCTGCCGTCATAACTGCTGCAGGCGAGGGTTTGCCCATCGGCACTGAGCGCGGCGGGATAGAGATAGCTTGACCCGCAGGTGACGGTGCGCAACCACTCGCGGGAGGTTTGCTGAGATTTGAGGGATTCCAGATAGCTGCGCAAACTGCCGCCATAGAGCAAGTCTGCTATTCCGAATGAGGCGGGAGGATTGCTGATTTGCAGCATACTGGCCGGCAAAAAGCCAGCGAGTATGGCGCTGTAAGCTTCCCGCGCTTCACTGATGTCTTCTTGGAGCAAAATGCAGACTGCGGCGGCATTTTGCTTGAGTTGTTCGGGGTGAGCGCACCACCGAACTGAATCAATACTGCCGTGCGCTGTTTGGATTTGGATGCCGGCGGTTGAGTCCCGGGTGAGGGGAAAATCGACGGCGCTATTGGTGTCTTGGCGGGTGACTAAAACTTCTAGGCAGGTGGCGAGCGCTTCTTTCCCGAGCTGTTCGAGCAAGTGGTTGCGTATTAGATCGCGGACTGGAGCGGTTTGTTCGGCTTCGGTGAGCTGCAGGCACTGGGAGCGAGTTTGCTCTAACCGCTGACCTGAAATCACCATCAATTCACTGTGGCAACCGAGGGTTTGACAGCGCAGCAGATTTGCCGCACCCGACTTGAGCCGTTTGATAAAGTCTGCTTGTTGAGATTTCAGTGGGGTTGTCCAGTCCATGCGCGGGTTGTGTGACTCTCCCGAAAATTTTATCTATAACTCAAGTTGCTACCTACAAGTCTAAGCATCCAGATACCCCCTTGCCCCCCTTCAAAAGGGGGGCGCAAGAGACTGTTCCC
>CAZJNL010000314.1:0-6193 GCA_964546515.1 uncultured Oscillatoria sp. | reverse complement strand
CAATTCAGCCGCTACCAGATCGCGCAGCTGGATCATTTCTCTGGCTTCTGTGGTGGTACTGGTTATCGCCCCTGCATCAGTGGGTTTCCCCTCATAACCGCCGTGACCGGCTGAAATAAAAATTCGTCCCATACTGTGTTTCCTTTGGTGATAGAACTATTTCACATTCAGGAATTAGCATAATTGGTTGCGCTCAGTTCGGGTTTTGTCAAGTCCGGTTAATTAGCTCTCGCGATCGCTGGCTGGATGAAGTGTCTCAAAGACGTAGGACAGGCGTCCCGCGTCCCTATTGCCGGCATCTCAAAGGCGTGGCGCAGGACAGGCGTCGAGCCTGTCCCGATTGCCGGTGTCTTGCAAACGCAAGACAGGCGTCGAGCCTGTCCCGATTGCCGGTGTCTTGCAAACGCAAGACAGGCGTCGAGCCTGTCCCTATTGCCGGTGTCTTGCAAACGTAGGACAGGCGTCGAGCCTGTCCCAAAAGAAGGTAGGTGGGTTCCGCAAAGCGGAACGCACCCTACTGCTTGCCCGGTGCGTGCAAATTTTTGTTACGACAGGCAAAGCTTTTTAGCGAATGTAAAATTTTCATGTATTTCTCTGCCAGAGCGCTCGGCTTTGAGTTAGATTGAAAAAGTAGAGAGTAGCTGGGAAGGATGAATCTTTTGCTCGCAGCGTGGCAGATGCTGGGCGAAGATGAGCCGCTTCATGGGAGATGCCACCTTCCCAGTTGCTCTTAATTTTATAAAAATTTAATAGTCTCCTTTGGCGGGGTTTGACCGGCTTGTCGGGTGCCGGTCAAGTCATACCAGAAACCGGGTTTCTTTAGATGGGAGAAGAGAAATTCGGGCGTTCTCGCCCAAAGAAACCCGGTTTCTTACCGCTTCAGAAGAATACAAGACTGGCGGGGTTTTACTGGCTTTTCGGGTGCCGGTCAAGTCATACCATAAACCGGGTTTATTTGGATGAAAGAAGAGAAATTATGGCGGTTTAGCCCAAAAAACCAGGTTTATTACTCATGCCAGAAACCGGGTTTCTTTAGATGGGAGAGGAGAAATTTGGGCGGTTTAGCCCAAAGAAACCCGGTTTCTTACCTCTAGCGTCCGCAATACCCCCAAACGGGGAGGGTGTACCGGACGAAAGAAAATAGGGGCGACCAATTGGGTCAACTGTTGTTTGGCTCAGGTTGTGTTGGGTTTCGCCATAGCGCAACCCAACCTACAACCATTCCCCAGATTTTTTGGGGAATGCCCACCCTAAAAGCCGGCGCTACCCACCGACGCTGATTGCTTTAGCCACGATACCTGGGAGGCTCTTGTTAACGTTACGATCGACATCACGCCAATGGACACTTCCATCAGGATCGATGTAATAACAGGCACTGGGCGTGCTGGGGTCGGCGGCGATTTGCAGGCGAGTTTCACTGTAGATATCCCAGCGACTTAACTCAGGTGCATAACGGGCCCAAACACCATTCTGCTGAATAGCCCAAAGTCTTCCTGTCGGCATACTTTCCTTCAAATCTTTTTAGGAACCTTACATCTATAAGACGATCTCGGATCGCAATTTCTGAATTTTTCGAGTTAGAAGCTATTTTTCCCCTAACTCGCTCCACCTCATCTAACCAGCCTCAAGCGCGATAACCCTTTCACCCCCTAGCTTGCAGCCGTTTCAGTGCCCCCTCAACCTCCCCGCGAGTCGGATAGAGCAACTGCTGACTCAAAGCACTTCGATACGCCTCCATCGCCCCCAAACCATCCCCCAACCCCGACAAGGCTCTCCCTTGCCAATAATGGGCCATCGCCTGCTCGACCGCCATCAGTTCCAACGCTTGCTGACAAGCTTCCTCCCAGCACCGCCTGCTCGCCGCCTCGTCCCCCAGCACCCGATAACTCTCCCCCAACCACACCGCCGCAGACACCGATGACAGATATCCCCCCGCTGACGGTATCAGCTGCGATCCGTGCGCCAACGCCTCCACCGCCTCCCGGTGTTTCCCCGCCAGCGCCAACACCCGTCCGTGACGAAACCAAGCATCCGCCAATATCGGCTGAAGTTGCGTCGCCTTCGCAGAGACACTGCACCCCCGCTCAATTTCCTGAAAACATTCCACCAGCACTCGCCCCGCCGTCGCCCAAACACTCCAGCGATCCGGAAAACGCAATAGCATCTCCTCTACTATCGAAGCAAGGGTAACTTGACCCCCCTCTCTTTGCCGGTTGCTGTTCGATCCCCCTAAATCCCCCTTAAAAAGGGGGACTTTGAGACTGGTTCCCTCTGTGTATTTTGCAGACGTAGCCTCCTCCTGCTCCCCCCTTTTTAAGGGGGGCTGGGGGGGATCTAGAGGCGTGGGGGGAGAGGTCATCCCCGCCGCCGACAAAATCTCGCACAACGCCTGATAAATTTCACAATCAGTGGGGGACAGGCGATAAGCTATCAGTAATGCCTCAGCCGCCTTCTGGTATTCACCCGTGCGGAACAAGCAGCGCCCATAGGAATACCAGCCGCTTAGATTATTCGGGCGTTCCTTTGTAAACTTTGCCAACACCCCTACCCCTTTCGCCCACTCCCCTCGAAAAAGGTGATAATATGCCAGTAATTCGTGGGCGGGAGCCGCATCGGGAGCCTGTCGCAGAGCAGAGCTAATCATCAGTTTGGTTCGCTTCCCCTCTTCCCCCGATACCAATCTGATTCGGCATCGATTATCTATCTGTCGTTTGAGTACCTGCAAATCGTCGGGAGCCAACTCTAGCACTTTGCTAAACCGCCCCTGCGCTTCCCGAACATTACCCACCGCCATCAGAGCGTCGTAACTGTCAATTAGCGCTACTATATCGTCTGGCTTCAGTGACAAAACCGCATCAAAGGCTCGCAAAGCCGCAATCGCATCCTCTCTCCCCATCCGCACCCGCCCCAAAGCCAGCCAGTGCGCCGCATTGTCCGGTTCTGTGGAAGCGGCTGACTCAAGAGCCAGTATCGCTCCCTGACTGTCACCTTTACAGACTGCAATTAATCCATTGATATGCTGTCGAGTCGCCTCATTGCGTACTAAGAAAAAACCACTCTCATAAACCGCAATCGCCTCAACCTCTCGTCCAATTAACTGCAATATTTTCCCCAATTTCAAACGCACGTCAATCAGTTGCGGCTGTCGATCGATGACTTGGCGATACTCCTCAGTTGCTTGATCCAAGCGACCCATTGCGTACTGAATATTAGCCAATTCTAACCGTTTCTTCCATCCAGAAGGATACTTCTCCACATACTGACTTAACGTTTTCAGCTTCTGGTATTGTCGGGTTGGCTTTTCGTCTAAGACTAAACAAACATTCAGCTCCCCCCCAGAGGACTGAGCGAGCGATACCACGAATGAGACGGTGTTTCTAGACATGATGCTGTAAGATGATAGTCAATTGTTTCGCCAATGCTTTCTACTGCGATCGCCGGTTGAGAGTCGCAGATCGCCGGGAATCCTGATGGATAACTCTTTACTGCAGACTTCCCCTTTTTCCCAGAGGTTTCGGAGAAATCTAACACGAAATCGTCCCACCCAGCCAAATACCTTCTCAAACGCTTTTGCAGAATATCTCGCGCCTGTTGGATGCGCTTGTAAGCGGTATCAGGGGAGATAGCGAGTTGTTGGGCAATATCTGGATACGAAATCTGGTGGTAGTAACGCAGGATAAAACGAGTGCGAATTCGGTCAGGAAGATCGTCTACAGCCCAGCGAATGGACTGTTCTAATTCATCCCTGATAATTGCTGATTCGGGAGAGTAAAAGCTAGAGATAAACGCTTCTTCTTCTTTCCCGGCTATTTCTTCAATGCTCTCGATTACTATTGCCTTTCTGCGACGATATCGCAGGAGATATTTGCAGATATTATCAGTCTGCTTGGCAGCCCAACCTTTAAAGTTAGCGATAGAACCGTCACAATCTTTTACCTTCTCCCAGGCTTTGATCGTCGCCTCACTTAGCGCATCTTCCGCCTCGGTACGGTTGCCCTCCATCCACTTCATACAGCAGCGGTAAAGATATTCCCGCTCTTGCTGCCAAAGCTGCCAAAAATTCTCTCTTATATATTCTATGCTACCGCGCCCGTATGACGGGGTGGGTGTTTCCGACACTAATTTCATGCCCCTCACTTCAAATTAGTCAATGCGCTGGCTTTTTGCTAGCCCAAATGCTGGTTCTTTGTCCTGTTCATTAACATCTCGCACCCTCGCCAGTTTGACCTGTCGATCCCCCCTTAACCCCCCGCGCGACAAAAAAATTTCCTCTGGCTCCCCCCTTTTTAAGGGTGGTTGGGGGGATCTGCCAATTTGCCCCCTGCGAAATCTTGGCGAACATGGCCTAACTTCTCTAACTTTTCCGAGACCCCCTGCTGAAATTTTATGTTTTCTTCACCTCTCTTGTAATCACCTCTGTTTTTCTAGCCCTTCAATTCGGACATGAGAAGTCTGGCAGTCAGCCGGTGGATATCCCCTGACTGTTAAAGGAGCAAGTCAAATTGTCCACTTGCTATCCTTCCCCCTAAAGAAGGCAAATTTCCTCACGGGAAAATCAAGCCATCCGAGATTTCTCAAGGACAGCCTTTTGTTTCAACACACTCCTAACATAAAACACCCTCCCTCAAGTAGAACTGCCCAATCGCGTCTCAATTCCTCGCGCCGAGTCGCTCTTGTAGAGACGCGATTTATCGCGTCTCCCTAAGCTCGCATCTAGGCCAACATCTCATATTCGGGCAACACCGGCACCGCCACACAGTTGACAGTTGCCTCCAGAGCCATCCCTTGACAGACGTTACACCTGTGTGATCTATACTTGGCACAAGTTAACCGCCTGTCATCTTTCTGAATACATGTATAGCTTGAACCGTAAGATAGGTAATTGCCACCGGCCAGTATTTAAAGTTTATGTAAAGTAATGTTCTGTAATCTAGGGGCGGTGCCACCCACGGAGACCGCCCGCCGGCAACTGCCAGCTTGGCCATGTCCCATGCCCAATGCCCGATTGCCCATGCCCCATGCCCGATTGCCCATCGCCCCATGCCCGATTGCCCATGCTCCATGCCCCATCGCCCATCGCCGGTAGGGGCGGGTTCACCCATAAGAGAGAATTTATAAAGTAAATATTAAAGGCCAGTCAACGCCCAGTCAGCAAAAGATCCCCCCCCACCCCCCCCTTTAAAAGGGGGGGAACTCTTAGAGCCAACCCTTGTAGGGCGGTTACCACACGGAGACTGCCCGTTGGGGGGATCTCGATTTTCTTTATAAATGACCTTTAACTATGCCACCAACAAATATGTCAAATAAACCCGCCCCTACAACCTCGGCGTGTTGTAGCGTGTTTATTAATCTTCTTCACGGTGTCCCAAATATTTCGGGTGAACCCGCCCCTACAAATTCCCCATCTCCCATGCGATGATGCCCCATGCGATGATGCCCAATGCCCCATGCCGGCATCACCACCGCAAAACTCCACTCGCCGGCACTCAGAAACTGAACCTTTCGGTACAGACGGAGCTGCAGTGCGCCAACCCCTCCCCAAAGCCGGTGCTATATCAAATCAGGTTAACCGGCTCTGCTGGGGGAGAGAGCATGAGTGGTATTATCTTTACTACCTAACCTGGATTAAAAAAACGCTCATGCTTCGCCCTCAAACCTTGGCAAACTTAAAATTATATTCCCAAGTCTGGGTTTTGTAAAATGGGTGACAGCAGGATTTCTAGCTCCGTGCTAAACTTGCCATTGATCGACCTCTGCCCACCCAAATAGGCTCAAAATCAGCTATTATGCGCAAAACCAAGATTATCTGCACAATCGGGCCCGCTAGTTCCGATACCAGCACGATTAAAGCAATGGTAGAAGCAGGCATGGATGTGGCCCGCCTGAACTTCTCCCACGGAGAATACTCCACCCACGAGAAAAACATTCGCACCCTCCGGCAAATCGCCTCCGAACTGAACAAGCCCCTGGGTATCCTCCTCGACTTGCAAGGCCCAAAAATCCGAGTCGGAGACATGGAACAAGATGTCTTCCTCACCCCGGGGCAAAAAACCACCATCACCATCAATCCAGTCACCGGCACAGCAGAGCGATTTAGCACCACCTACAAAGGACTCGTCTCAGACGTAAAAGAAGGCGACCCCATCCTGATCGACGACGGACTGCTCTGCATCCGTGCTGAGAGAGTCACCGG
>CAZJNL010000313.1:0-6198 GCA_964546515.1 uncultured Oscillatoria sp. | reverse complement strand
GAATCGCGTCTGTTAATCCCGTCTGTGATGCCGGTTTTGTAGAACGCCGAATCGCGTCTGTTAATCCCGTCTGTCTTGCCGGTTTTGTAGAACGCCGAATCGCGTCTGTTAATCCCGTCTGTCTTGCCGGTTTTGTAGAACGCCGAATCGCGTCTGTTAATCCCGTCTGTGATGCCGGTTTTGTAGAACGCCGAATCGCCGTCTCTAGCACTAGCCAAACTGGTTAGGACATTGAGGGCAGGCGTCTCGCCTGCCCTACGGATATATAGCGGTTTTGATATCAGTGCGGTACATTTTTCGCTCCCACACTCTCAAAGGGGAGGAGAGACGCGATTCGGCGTTCTACAACAGAAAGGATATGTGAACTGTCTTGTTTTGGACAGGCATCCATTTAAAAACCCGCTCTGTACCTCATACAATTGAAAACCGCTATATACCCCGTAGTCCAGGCATCTTGCCTGTCCCAATGTCCGGAAGTGCAAGCAAGATGCCTTGTCCTAAACTGACTGTCCATTGCTATACTTAGTCGCTTACCATCTCCGGTGTTTCCACCGGCACTTCCACTTTCTCCTGGGGATTTTTGGCATCAACTCGCACCTCTTGAGTAACTGCCACAAATGAGGTATATCTAGATAGCAGCCGGTAGGCGATTGCCGTATCAATCGCGTCCCATATTCCCACAGAAGGTGCGTCGGCATAAAGTTGATTCATCAAATACTCAAAACGGGCGCGACCCCACATCTTGGCTACCGCATAATTGCCTTTCGCACCATCAAAATTGACATTCAGAATCTTATCATAGCGCTTCCCACCGGCGACCATGCCTTGGATGCGCAACTGACCGCTCTGGCGGTCGCCTTTGCGCCCAAACAGCACCAGCGGCTGATTGGCAAACAAATCGGGTGCCTTGAGGGGATAAATTTCCGGTGCCTCCCCAGAACCTGTCCAGCTGACTTCAATATTGCTCAGCACCGGATTGTTGATTTGACGGAAAAACTTTTCAGCCACGGGTTGAGCCGGTTCATTGGGTGAAAGAAATGTGGCAGTTCCTCCCCCCACCTCTGCCAGACGAGTCATTAAAAAGCTGTTTATTTCAGAGCCAACACCGAAACTGTAGAGCCGGTTTCCGGGCTTGAGTTTTTTCTGCACTTCGGCAATAATTGTTTGGTAATCGTCGATATCCCCTTTGGAGATAAGCACAATACAGCGCAGCCGTCCGGGCGGTGCCGGTGGGAAATTCAGCACCGTTTGGATGCCATTGGTTAACTTGGTGCCGCCAGTGGCATTCAGTCGATTGATATACGCGATCGCTCGGGCGCGGTTGATCAGCGTATTCGGCACCGGCTCGTCTGACAGCCTGGTTGCGGGAATGGCAAAATCAATAATATTAAACGTGTCGCTGGGATTCAGCCCGCTAATAAACTGCCGCATCAGTTCTTGAGACTGGCGGATTGGCTCACCAGCTTGAGAGCCAGATGTATCGATCAGGAACACCACATCTTTGGGTATAATCTCCTCAGGTTTGTACTCCTGTGCGGGGATTAAATAAGCCGCAAAGTGACCGCCCCGCTCGTCCGACTGAGTGAGCGCGGTGGTTTGAGTGGAGTCACCGGCAACCCGATACCGCAAAATCAAGTCTTGGTTGAGAATCTCGTTTGACTTGGCAAGTTTCACCCGCACAGTTGAGCCGGTGCGCTGAACATCTAGCTCGTGAGAGGGCGAACTCACCTCCACCGGCACACCGGCATCCAGAACCACCGACACGTCAATATCTTGCCGGTTGCCGGTTTGTTCTGCGCCGACAGCGCCGGAAACGCGCTTAGGAATGCCGGCAATACGCCCCTGTTCCCCTGAACTTCCCCCAGTTGGGGGAATCGAGCTGTCTGGAATGTAGCCCGCCCCCACCGCCGCCGGCAACACAAATTCACAATCGCCCCCCTCAAACTTGAGGGTGCCGGTGTAGCGAATCGTGACATCAATTTTCTCTCCAGGCTTGATGTTGGAGACAAGCTGTGTGAATACACTGTCATCCTTTTGTTCTAACAGAGCTGCAGTTTCTCCCGCCTGTTTAGCTCGCGATTGGATTGGCTTGGCGGCTTCGCGTCTTTTAATGGAGCCTCGGATAGTGCGGTTGCCGGTGCGGATTTCCATCTCATCCACCGCCGCCTCATCCAAAAGCGGAAACTTATAAATCGCCTCTAAGGGTTCCTTATAGGGATTGGTAAAGGTTTGCCGCACCGTAACCCGGGACAAATTGCCAGAAATTTGCGCCTCAACTTGCGCCTGTTGCAGCGGGAAAACTTGGAGCTCGCCATCGGAGAGGGCGAACAAGCCAGCGGGCGGCCATTTTTGAACATTTGGGGAGCTACCCCCAGAAAGCTGCTGCAGGCTAGCACGGTAGGGAGTTGTCGGGCTCCGCAGCAGAAGCGCCGCGCAAGTCGTGGCCACTCCCAACAGCAGGACAGCGCTGCCCAGCAGCCATTTGTTCTGTGCCAGCGGTGTGTGGCGTGCCGTCAAGTCTCGGAGAACTTCAGATGCCGACTGGTAGCGCAGCTTGGTGTTGGGCTGCAGCATCTTGTCGAGAATGTTGCCCAGCTTTTGACTCACCGGCTTTCTCAAATAATGCCGCCAAACCCAGGTGTCGGTGGTAGTGTCGAACAAGTCAAAAGGCGAAATCTCAGTCATCAAGTGGATGCAGGTGACGCCCAAACTGTAGATATCGCTGGCAAAACTGGCTCTGCCGGTCAGCTGTTCTGGTGCGGTGTACAGTGAGGCTGCGCCCGGGCCAAAATCGACGAGAACCAGTCTTTCGTCAGAACTGCGGCGTAGCGCAGCGGCTGCGTCAGCAGCTATGATGTTTTCCGGCTTGATATTCCGGTGAATGAGTTTGTGGCTGTGGGCAAAGTGGAGCACCGGCAGCAAGTCGCTGAGCAGCTGCCGGATTTTGGTTTCATCGAAAGCGTTCTTCTGAGCTAATTGATCAGCCAAGCTGCGCCCACTGACAAACTCCCGCACGAAATACTGTTGCTCGTTTCGCTGGAAGTGCGCCAGAAGCGCCGGAATCTGGGGGTGGTGGCCCAGTTTTTCCAGGTGAGTCGCTTGTTGGCGAAAGAACTCGGAGTTGGCAATGATTGCTCCAGCCCTCTCTCCAGCTTGTTCGGGCACCGCCTGGGTTGAGTTCAGGGGGGTATTTTGCAGAAAAAACTGCTTCATCACCCCTGGCGGGCTGGCTGGGGAGGAGTTATCCACCGCGAGAAAAGTGCGGCCCAACTCACCGGCACCAATGAGTTTGATGGCGCGGTAGCGCCCAAGGAGCCGCACTAGGGAGCCGCACTTTTGGCAAGCAAGGGCGTCGGCTGGATTTTCTGGACTCTTGCAATTGGGGTTGAGGCAATAGCACCTGTGGGTGTCTGGAGGAGCAAAGTTAGTCATAACTGCGCTGCTAATTAGAGGTTGCCTGATGGTGGGTGCCTTCCGCACCATTTGTGAAACCGCGCCGAGAGCCGCTGCTTTGAAGGCTGCGGGTGGGGTGCCGGTGAGCAGTGGGCCTTGATTGTGCCACCGGCAACGCAGCGCTCTGGCTCTGGCCTTTCTACTTCAGCATAATTAAAGCAATTTTAGCCAAGGGAAAATAAGAGGAATTGACGCGGATCGGGCTGTGGGGTGCGTTATTAAGGCACTTTGCTGCTGCTCTGGGGTGCCTTACCAACCGGCGCTACTGCTGCAGTACCCGACGCAGGCGTTGGGCTCTGAGCTGTTGTTTTTTGTGATCATGTTTCTAAAGTTATAGCTGTCGGGCATACTGGGTTGATTTCTGCGGTGGCTGAGCGGTTAAAGTTCAGGCGCATTTGCTCGCGTTTTAAAACTGTCGAGCCTGGGGAAAGCCGATAATCGAACTCAAGGGGCTGTCATCAAGGCAAAGAACATGGCTGGAAATCCTGGGCACATCAAACGGTTGCTAGAAACGAAACAATGTCAGGGGGGCGATCTCAGGGATGCCAACCTGAGCCGGTTCAATCTCACTGGTGCCGACTTGAGCGGTGCCAAGATGCTGTTTGCTTCCCTCAATGGTGCCAAGCTCGGCCACGGCTAATTTGAGCGGTGCGGATTTAAGTTTCGCCAACTTGGTGGCAGCCGATCTGGCCGGCCCTGACTTGAGCGGGCTCGACGCTAAGGGAATCAATCTGTTTGAGTCGCATCTCAACAATGCCAATCTCAGCGGCGCTGACTTGCGGGTGGCCAATCTCGTCAATACCAACCTCAGTGACGCCAATCTCAGCGGTGCTGACATGGGGGGTGCCAACCTGATTGGCGCACAGCTGGCTCGGGCAACCCTGAGTGGGGCTAATTTGGCCGGTGCCAATCTGGGCCACGGCGAATTTGGTGGCGGCTAACCTGCTCAATGCCAATCTTTCTGATGCGCGGTTAGTTGAGGCGGCTGAGCGACGCTAACCGAGCGCGGTGCCCATCTCAGGAGCGCTAACCTGCTCAATGCTAACCTGCTCAATGCTAACCTGAGCGGGGCTAATCTCAATGGCGCTAACCAGGCAAATGCTAAGTTGGACGGTGCGATTGGATTGGATGTGGACAGCCAGATTTGGCGGCGACACTCTCCACAGACGAACTCTGGTACTGCTTCCACCGGCATGTCTTATCTGAGGAAGCCTCATTCCCCACCTTCTTACTCTGACTCACAAGGATCTTCTGGGCCACGGTTTGGTTGGCCCTAGCGCCGGGGGCGGGTTTATCAACCGAGGTGCTGTGTTATAAACCTTTCGGGTGAACCCGCCCCTACAGGGCACGCTCGCACGCTCGCACGCTCGCACGCTCGCACCCTTGCAAAACAATCAATCCCCAATCCCAAATCCGGGCATCCAAAATCCCCAGGGGGCATTGGGCATTGGGCATTACTCTACCCTGACGCCCGCTGGCGCGGGCGAGCGTCAAGTGAACTCGCGTATATTACGTTTGATTACTTTTCGTATGCGGCGGGCGAACAGCGCGGCGAACCCTAGAGCGCTTATCAATCTTTATCTACAATCCGGTTAATCTCACATCTTCAACCCCGCCGTCATCGGGCTGAACGCTACAGGTTAATAAATAATTAATTATCCGTATTTTACAGGTTTTTTCCCATTTTTCAGATCACTTTCCAGGCAATCGGAATTATTTATCCCTCTCCCCCTCTTTTCTCCACACCTGACGCGCAACCGGCAGCGATATCGCCCCCACCCCGCTCGTGTGGGGACGCGACATGTCCCGTCTGTCCAAGTGTAACTTTTTGTAAAGATATTCCGGACGCCGAGGTGGTGTTGCAGTAATCATATCAAGTCCGGCGGCATCCTGATTGCCAAACTCTTGTAGAACGCCGAATCGCGTCTGTACAATATCATTGCTACCGGACATGATATCAGAACCCATCCTACTAATTTTGCTCTGTGAGCGCTACAGTGTGTGAGGGTCTTCACCCCTCACCCCTGTGAGAAAAACTACCACCTGTAAATCTTTCGGCGTCACGATCGGGTTGGGCGATAACCATCAAGGATGAAACTTCACAAATCACACTGGCTGACGAGTTCGCTACTTCCTGCAGCTGCTGCCTGAAAGCGCCCCGGTTGTGCCTGGTGAGGCGAAAAATTGACAGAATGAAAAACAAGCCCCCTTTCCGGATGAAGAAACACCGAAATATGACATGACAAGGGAGAAATATAGCAGGAAATAGCGCACAGGTTAAGAAAACGATGGCTGGAAATAGCGCCGACATCAAACGGTTGCTGCAAACGAAACAGTGTCAGGGGGGCGACCTGAGTGAGGCCAACCTAGCTCAGTTCAACCTGAGTGGTGCCTACTTGGAGGGTGCTAAGCTGATGTTTGCGTTCCTTGCACGGCGCTCATCTCAGTGGCGCTAACTTGAGCGGTGCCGATATGTGTTTTGCCAACTTGGTAGCAGCTGACTTGGTGAGTGCTGACCTCCGGGGAATCGACGCCGAGGGAATCAACCTGTTAGATGCCAAACTCAATAGAGCCAACCTGTGCGGTGCTGACCTGGGTTTTGCCAATATTGTCAACACCAAACTAGAAGAAGCCAACCTCTGCGGTGCTGACTTGGACGGCGCTAACCTGATCGGGGCCAAACTCAACCGCGCCAACCTCAGCGGAGCCAACCTGGGGGGAGCCAATCTCGGCCATGCGGAACTG
>CAZJNL010000312.1:0-6205 GCA_964546515.1 uncultured Oscillatoria sp. | reverse complement strand
GAGGTTTTTTGGGCGAGCGCAACGTGGCCGCCGAGCTGCTCGTGCTCGCGTTGCGGCTCCGAAGCTGCTAGGAGCAGCGCGGCTTCCCGCTGGGCGTGCCCTTCCGACGCCGCTCTGCTGTGTTATCTGCGTTTATCCTTGTACTTCTGCGGTGGCTATTTGGGATTGGAAATCTAACACTCAACTCTAAACTCTCAATTTGATGCCGGTCAAATAAGATGCCTTTATCTTGGAAATAGCATCTTATAAAAAGTTTATATAGATAGGATTTCGACCGGCGCAAAACCCTTGATGTCCGGCTTTAAAATCCAAAACCAAAATCTAAAATCCCAAAGTGATATGTTGAGATAACACCTTAATCTGCTGGGAGTTGATAGGGACAAATGTTAACTGTTACAGAAGCTGCCAGAGTGGCTTGAGAAAATTTATCAGTCAGCATTAACTCTAACTTATTCAGGATTTTTCTAAATTTATCAATCTCTGACTCTGTTAATCTGAACTCTGTCAAATCCAAGTGGGTGTTCACTTCTATAATTTCTGGCTCATTTGGATTTGAGCATTCCACAGCTAGAAAAAAATCCTGAATTAAATACAATCTATTGGCACTTTCCATGTAGACTAACTCCTCGTTAATAAGGAGAGAACCAGAGCTACTCTACATCTAAATGCCAGAATCGTGGCGTTTCATCCCTCTTAGGATAGATTTGCTCTACCTAATTAGACTGTATTTTTCAACACCCCTAAACCAGCTTGACTTCATTTCTGGAACTGAAGCCGCCTTCTGAGTGTTCCGCACCCCTTGAAATTGAACAGAGCAGCCAGGCTGAGCAGTCCAGATTCCCGTTCCCCTCCGGTGCTGAGCTACCAGCGCCATCGACCACAGCGATGCTGTCATAACTTGGGGTGCCCCCAAGCGATTTCGTCCCAGATTTGCGGTAAGCTGATGGGTGGAGTTGCTGCCAACAATTAATCCAGTCGTTAGGGAGTTGATGTTATGGTTAAGATGCGATCGCGAGCCATTGCTGTTGCGATTGTCTCCTGTCTTATCGGAATAGCTACTTGGTTTTGTCCGCCCCCGGCGTGGGCGCTAACCCAGATTAAACTGACCGACATTTCCTACAAGGACTGTCCGCCGGAACTTGCCGAAGGAAGCGTCACCAGTGGCGGAAACCCGATGGCTGCCAACTGCTTTATCGTCACCGGCAAAGCCATCAATACCACTTATAAAACCGTTTACGATGCGGATATTTTTGGCCGCATCTACGATGCCAATAACAACAATGTGTCGCCCAACCGCACCCGCCTCGGCTCTATCGAGGAAGTCCCACCCGGCGTCAGTGAGTTTCAACTGCGAATCTCCGTGCCGGCTAATCAGCCGACTCCCCTGAAGCTCGAGCAATTCAAAGCTGCCGGTTTCGCCGGCAGGGTTCGCAACTAACAGCGGTATTTAATCCGTTTGGCTAGTTTAAATACCTTCGATCGGCTGCTTGCAGTGAGCACTTTAATCCTTGCTTCAAATTAGACAGTAAGCGCTAAAGTCCCGACCGGCACGCCGGCAGGGCTTGAAGCAAGCAATTAACCGGATTCTGTATAATCGCACCCACTTTTCCTTCTGGAGCCGGCCACAGGTTCCGATTCTGGATGCGCCAGACAGGCGGAAGCACCGGCAAAGGTTGGCAGCCGGTGCCCGCTGTGTGGCCCCAGTTCAAAAACCTTGTCACTAGGTCGGCTAGGGGGCTTAAAAAGCAAATAAGCTACGTAGAGCCGGGAGAAGCTGCTGGAGGAATTGCAGCAGGACGATGGCGAGGATAGCGGAAAAGTCAATACCGCCGAGGGGGGGAATGATAGAGCGAAACAGGTTGAGGTAGGGGTCGGTTAACTGGCCCAGAAGCGAAAAGGGCGGGTCGTACCAGTTGATATTGGGAAACCAGCTCAAGAGAATCCGAATAAACAGCAGCACCAAGTATATGCTCAAAAAGCTGCTGAGGCTATTAACCAGTAGCTCGACTGCGGGATTCATAGACTTTGAAGCTTCCTTTAGTATTTCACCGACTGTTTGGACTTCATTTAGTTTAATCGATTTCAGTCTGGCCCGGGGGGTGCGAGCGTGGCCAGATACCGCCCATCCTTGGCCTGGTGGCGCTTTGGCAGGGGGTCAGGCATCTTCAGCTAGCGAGGGCTCACTGTTGCGTGCCGGTGCGGTCCCATTCACATCCCTGAGCTGCTCCCGCACGTCGTCTATCGCCTCATTGAGTTGAGCGATTTTATCCTCCAAGCTGCGACGCGCCCCTTCAATACTCTCTTGTTTGAGATGACGGCTTTTCCCTTTTATCGCAGACGCCTCTGGCACAGCGGCAGGGGGTAACTTGTCCTCGGCGGCGGGGGCGGTTTCGTCAGAGCGTCGAGATAGCAGGACGCCCAAAACCCCACCGAGCAAGCCGCCCACTACAGCTCCGGCGAGAAATCCACCTGTAAAACCATCTCGATTACTCATCGTTTATAAGTAGTAACTTTCCTTTAATTTCAGCTTAACCGCTGGCTGGGATCTCTGCCTACTGGGGGTTGGAGACGGGCTTGCGGAAGAATTCGGCGCTGACGAAAGGGCCCGATGCCCCCAGGCTCTCAGGTGCCAAAGGTGCGGTCGCCGGCATCTCCCAACCCGGGCACAATAAAGCCATGAGCGTTGACACCTTGATCGATGGCAGCTGTGTAGACGTTCAAACTCGGATAAGCCGCACCCAGCTTTTGCAGAGCCGGTGGAGCCGCCACCACAGAAATAATCCGAATCAAAGCTGGGTCAGCCCCGCGCCGGGTGAGTTCGGCCATCGCGGCCATTATCGTCCCGCCAGTGGCCAGCATGGGGTCGCTGATCAGCACCCGCGTCTGAGGGGCAAACTGCAGGGGCAACTTATTTAAATAACAGCTGACTGCCAGCGTCTCCTCATCCCGAACAATGCCAAGATGGTATATCGCCGCTAAGGGCAGTACCGTTTGCGCCCCTTCCAGCAGCGCCAGTCCCGCCCGCAGAATCGGCACCACCACCACCGGCACCTCCGGATTCACCATCGTCGCCGGACAGGTGGTCAAGGGCGTCTGCACCATCGTTTCTTCGGCAGGCAGCCAATCTCGGCTCGCCTCGTAAGTCAGCCAGCGTCCCAGTTCTGTCATGGCGCTGCGAAACAGAGCCGGTGGCGTCAAGGCGTCGCGGGCGACAGCCAGCCAGTGCTTGATTAAGGGATGGGGGGGAACGTAGACACGCAGTTGGAGCGTCATAGGCGGGAAAGTGGGCGGGATGCCAGCGATGAGACCTGAACCATCATACTCCCAAGCGGTGCACCGGCAGCACCTGCAGCTCCCTTGCATCGCGGTTCTTGAAATTTTTTTCCGCATGTATTGATAATCTTTTTCAACAAAGGCTATATTAGCTTTCAGTGTTCTCCTCTCTAAGTACCGGCAGGCGGGATCGGTAAGTCGTAGCAAACAGATCCCGTGCTTTTTTTTTGGGAGCACCCAGTCGCAGGTATTGGAAGCGGGTAGGATAAAGTGAAGAAATGAAACGCGCTCGCACCCACCCATGCCTGCTAATACCACCACTACCCAGCAGCTATCTCATCAGGCCAGTTCAGGGACAGAATTTGATGTTATTGTCATCGGCTCCGGCATCGGAGGATTGGTCACGGCAACCCAGCTGGCGGCAAAGGGAGCCCGAGTGCTGGTGCTGGAACGCTATCTCATTCCCGGAGGCAGTGCCGGCTACTTTGAGCGGGAAGGCTACCGCTTCGATGTCGGAGCCTCGATGATTTTTGGATTTGGCCAGTCAGGCACCACCAATCTCCTCACCCGCGCCCTGCAAGCGGTCAGCGTCAGTCTGGACACTATCCCCGACCCCGTGCAGATTCACTATCATCTGCCTGGGGGTCTGGAGCTACAAGTTCACAAAGATTATGAGAAATTTTTGCAAGAACTCACCAGTCACTTCCCCCACGAGCGGGAGGGGATTCGCCAGTTTTATGACGAGTGCTGGAAGGTGTTCAACTGCCTGAACGCGATGGAATTGCTGTCGCTGGAGGAGCCGCGCTATCTGATGCGGGTGTTTTTGCAGCAGCCCAAAGCTTGTCTGGGATTGCTGAAGTACCTGCCGGTGAATGCCGGTGACATCGCCCGCCGGTACATAAGCGACCCCAACTTGCTGAGGTTTATTGACATTGAGTGTTATTGCTGGTCGGTGGTGCCGGCAGACTTGACGCCGATGATCAATGCCGGCATGGTGTTCTCAGACCGGCACTATGGCGGGATTAACTACCCCAAAGGTGGAGTGGGCCAAATCGCTCTGAAACTGGCAGAGGGGCTGGAAAAAGCTGGGGGCAAGATTAAGTACCAAGCTAGGGTGACGGAGATTGTTACAGAAAAAGGGCGTGCCGCCGGCGTCAAACTGGCCACCGGCGAAGTTTTCCGGGCTAAGCGGATTGTCTCCAACGCCACGCGCTGGGATACCTTTGAGAAATTGCTGCCCGCTGAGGACATGCCACTGGACGAGCAAAGATGGCAGGAACGTTACAGGAAGTCTCCCAGCTTTCTGAGTTTGCACTTGGGGGTTGAAGCGTCTGTGCTGCCGATCGGTACGGCGTGCCACCACATCGTGCTCGAAGAGTGGGAGCGCATGGAAGAACCGGAAGGGACAATCTTCGTGTCGATTCCCACCCTGCTAGACCCGGATTTGGCACCGGAAGGGTATCACATTATCCATACATTTACTCCCAGCTGGATGGAAGAGTGGAAGGGGCTGGGAGCCAGGGAGTATGAAGAGAAGAAGGAGGAGGCTGCAGGGCGGATTATCGACCGGCTGGAAAAGATTTTTCCCGGACTGGATGCCGGTTTGGATTACATGGAAGTGGGAACAGCCCGCAGCCACCAGCGGTTTTTGGGGCGTGCGGACGGCACTTACGGGCCAATTCCCCGGCAGAAGTTGAAGGGGCTGGTGGGAATGCCGTTTAATCGCACATCGATGCCAGGGCTGTACTGTGTGGGGGACAGCACATTTCCGGGACAGGGGTTAAATGCCGTGGCGTTTTCCGGGTTTGCCTGCGCCCACCGGATTGTGGTAGATTTGGGCCTGTAGGTAGCGGAAAAATTTATGTCTCAATCGCAGCAAACTTTCCCCGAATCGATTTCGGGGAAAGAGCCTTGGCTGGCTGTAAATTTATCAGCGGTTTTCCCTGGAATAGGGCAGATATATTCAGGGAATGCCTACAGGGGATGCCTAGTTATAATTGCTTACGTCTTATTCGCAGGTTTTGGGCTGGGGCTGCTCTTGCTGCCGGCGGGAAATATAGCAAGTGCTTTCGGTTTATTACTGGGGAGTGTCTTGTTGAATATCTGGAATCTGTTTGACGCTCATGGCTGTGCCCGGAGGGCCAACAGCACAAGCTTTGAACAATTGAGAAAAAGCGGTAAAGACCCTTGGTTAGCTGTCTTCCTTTCTAGAATTATCCCAGGGCTTGGCCATTTGTATAGTGGCAAGATACTTACAGGGATTGTATTTCTGATTGGGTTTTTCATCTTTCTCGTCTTTCTTCACTAGAAAATAATTATTGCCGGCTATCAATTTTTTGCTGTTTGGCACGCTCACACAGCAACACCTAGCAAAAAGAGAACTTCGCCAAAAGTAGCGGCCCTATTTATAGGGCTGTTAATTATTTTGCAGTTAATAATTTCTTGGCCGGCATTTGCCCTCAGAAGCTATGTAGCGGAAGCTCGCTATATCCTTTCCGGAGCGATGCTGCCAACGCTGCAAATTAATGACCGGCTGATTATCGACAAGTTGAGCTACCGCTTTCTAGCGCCACAGCGGGGAGACATTGTGGTGTTTTCCCCCACAGAAACCCTGCAGCGGCTAAATTATAAGGACGCCTTTATCAAGCGAGTCATTGGTTTGCCCGGAGAGACTGTAGCGGTCAAAGGCGGACGGGTTTATATCAACGCAAAACCGCTGGAAGAGAACTATATTAAAGAAGCGCCGCAGTACCAGTATGGCCCGGTCAAGGTGCCAGAGGGGCAATACTTCGTGCTAGGGGATAACCGCAATGAAAGCTACGACAGTCACTACTTGGGGTTTGTCCCCGCAGAAAACATGATTGGCAAAGCGACCAAGAGATTTTGGCCACCTGAACGGGTGGGGCCGGTTTAATAATAAGCTGTGACGCCG
>CAZJNL010000311.1:0-6212 GCA_964546515.1 uncultured Oscillatoria sp. | reverse complement strand
CCTGGTTTCCTCGTTCCCAGGGTATGACCCCTTATTAATTCGCCAACAGCATCTTTCCAATCACCGGGAAACTACCACGCCCGCTCTCAACCAACAGGTTGCTGTCGCGAGGGAAACTGAATTATAATCTAAGCACACTTGAGCAAACGCTGAGGACTTGGGCTGTGACTGAAAAAACTACCTCCAAATGGGACGCCGGCAGGTTTGCGAAAACCCTAGCCTATTTCGGCGTTATCCCCTTCGTGGGTAACGTCAGCTGGATACAGCAACTTCTCAAAGGTGCCGGCAAAAAAGACAAAGCCACCGATAGTAAGAAACAGGGAGTCATACTGGTTGCCGGTGCCACCGGCGGCGTCGGTAAGCGAGTGGTGCGCCGGCTGCAAGAGCGGGGGTACAAAGTGCGATCCCTTGTCAGAGATGCCAAACGAGGGCGGGAAATCCTCGGCAACACCGGCAACAATGTAGAAATAGTCGAGGGAGACATTACTATAGCAGAAACCTTGACCCCCGCAGTGATGAGCGACGTTACAGCCGTAGTCTGCTGCACCGGCACGCGGGTGCAACCGAAAGAAGGCGACACCCCAACCCGCGAAAAATACTATCAGGGCATCAAATTCTACATGCCCGAAGTCGTGGATGTTCCCGAAATTGTAGAATACAAAGGGATGGAGAACCTGCTGCGAGCGGCACGCAAGCAGATAGGCGTTGAAGCCGGCGGTGAAAAAATGCTTTTCGACTTCACCAAACCGTCGCAGGATTTGAAAGACACCTGGGGCGCACTGGATGATATCGTGATGGGTGGCGTCAGCGAGAGTTCCATCCGGTTAGTGGATTCCACCGCTCTATTTTCCGGCTTCGTTTCAACCGCAAACTCAGGCGGATTCGCTTCCGTGCGCACCCGCAACTTCGACCCGCCGCTCAACTTAACGGGGTATGCCGGCATCGACTTGCGCGTCAAAGGAGACGGCAAGCGATATAAGTTCATCGTCCGCAACGAGACGAAATGGGATAGCGTTGGCTATTGCTATTCTTTCGACACGGTGTACAATATCTGGATAACAGTCCGCATCCCCTTCGATGCCTTGATTCCAGTGTTTCGCGCCAAGACCTTGAAAACCGGCAACCCATTCGAACCCAGCCAGATTTACTCCTTCCAGCTGATGCTGAGTAAATTTGAGTACGACGGGGCGCTGAATCCGAAATTTGAGCCTGGTATTTTCCAGCTGCAACTGGAATCCATCAAAACGTATGGCGGCACGATTTTACCGCGATTCGTGCAGGTAAGTTCTGCCGGCGTCACTCGTCCGGGGCGTCCGGGACTGAAATTAGAGGAAGAACCGCCAGCGGTGAGATTGAACGACCAACTGGGGGGAATTCTCACCTGGAAATTGCGCGGAGAAGACGCGATCCGCTCTAGCGGATTGCCTTACACTATTATCAGGCCGTGTGCGATGACGGAGGAACCGGGAGGCAAGGCGCTGATCTTCGACCAAGGCGACAATATTAAGGGCAAAGTCAGCCGGGAAGATATCGCCGAACTGTGCGTGCGGGCGCTGTCAGAACCCAAAGCGTGCAATGTCACCTTTGAGGTGAAAGAGAGTCCCAATGGGGGCAGCCCGGAGGATTGGGAAACTCTGTTTGCCGGTTTGAAATCTGACAAGTAAATGTGGTAGGTTTAAGAAACCCGGTTTCTTAAAGAAACCGGGTTTCTGGGAGTCTCTACATGAGTCCTCACTAACGACCTGAGATGAAAACCCCTGGCTCCAACAGCAAACCTCCCTACCTTGATTTCATCGAGCGAGAACTTCAACTCCGCAGCCCCAACGTCTCGCCCCTGGTTATCGATTTGTTTGCCGGCTGCGGGGGGATGGCGCTGGGGTTTGAAGCTGCCGGTTTCAGAACTGCCGGTTATGAAATGCTGCCGGACGCCTGCGCGACTTACCGGCACAATCTTGGCGGAACTTGTCAGGAAGTTATTCTAACACAAAACTCGGATTTAGTCAAGGGGGCAGTCGCAATCATTGGCGGGCCGCCCTGCCAGCCGTTTAGCGTTAGCGGACACCAACTCGGACTCCGCGACAGTCGCGACGGCTTCCCAATTTTTCTGAAGGCTGTTGAGCGCTATCGCCCGCAAATTGCCCTGTTTGAGAACGTGCGGGGGATGCTTTTCCGCAACAGGGCTTATTTTGAAGAGATTGTTACAGAACTGAAAAATCTTGGCTATATTGTGGAGTGGGAAATCCTCAATGCCGCCCATTATGGGGTGCCGCAGCGCCGGGAGCGTCTTTTTTGCGTCGCCCACCAAGGGGGGTGGGAGTGGCCAGTAAAGACCCATCTCAACTCAGCTTACACTGCCGGTGAAGCTTTGGGAGAGCTGGCTTTTCTCGCAGCGGCTGACGCAAAATTTCTCACTCCTAAAATGGATGAATATGTGAAAAAATACGAGATAGCATCGAAATGCGTTAAGCCTAGAGATTTGCACCTAGACGCTCCTTCTAGAACGGTGACGTGCCGCAACCTGAGCGCCGCCACCGGCGACATGCTGCGCGTCCGCTTGCCCGACGGGCGCAGGCGAAGGCTAACTGTGCGTGAGGGGGCGCGGCTGCAAAGCTTTCCCGATTGGTTTGAATTCAAGGGTTCTGAGGAAAGCCGGTGCGAGCAGATTGGCAATGCAGTCCCTCCCCTATTGGCAAAGGCTCTCGCTTGTTCTGTGAAGGCGTGTGTTACCGTCGCACCCACTTCCTCCGAGATTGTACGGAACTTTGTATCATAATAATATATCTGAAATTCATATATGATGATATTTGTCAAGAGCCAAAGCCTATGAGACGAAGTATCCTAATCGCCACTGCCTTATTGGTTCCCCTTTGGCTAGCCGCACCGGCTAACGCTCAAACCCAGCCGAGCACAGAGCAAATTCTGCAAGCTTGCGCCACCGACCGGATTCGCACCTTGCCGGTGCCTTATACAGACGTGCCGGCAGATCACTGGGCGTTTGACGCTGTGATGAAAATGTACTACTGCGGGCCTTACCGGGGCCAGCTTGCGGCAGATGAATTGCAAAAATTGCAAAGTCCTCGCTCCCAAATCGGCGAAATTGCCTCACTTCCCCCTATGAACACTGTATTATCGGCACCCCTTGCTGTTGAAATTGAGGGCCGGCAGTATGTTTTGTCAACCTATCTCTGGCGGGATTTCATGCCAATAAGCCCGCCTGGAGGCAAACCCCTAATGGCTTCGATTCGCATTAGCGCCTCGGATAAGGGAGCTTTCCCCTCTTCGCTGAAAGTAGACCGGCTGTGGGCGATCAAAGATAAGGGACAGGTGTGGGAAACTGAGCTAGCCGGTGAAGGCAGGCAACCAGCAGCGAATCAGCTGGAAAAAGTTGCCAGAAATGGGCCGAAATGGGAGCCTGGGACTAAAGTCGATGTCGTTGTCAGACTGGTTGATAAAGACAATCGAACCTATTTGCTAAGAGCTGCCCAGCAATTGATTTCGCGCACGGATTGAAGCCGGTTGATGACTTACTGCTCGCAGAGTGCTTCCGGCGCACCAGTCTAGGGCAACTTTGACTGAGCGCACATTTATTTGGGCACCCCCTTCTGGCATTGATGCCAACTTAAGTTGAACTGGGCAGTTAAAACCGCCACTACACGCTCTTCTCTCAGCTCCGCGTTGGCGCACGCCGCGCTTTCTTAGGCGGACTTTGTTTGTATAGCCGCTCATTCCATTCGCCCGGATCTCCTAAGTTGACACCAATGCCCTTCTTGGGGCACCTCCGCAACGCTGTCACCCCCTGCCCTCGCCTTTACAGTTTTGTAAAATCCGGTTAATTACTTAAAATTAAGTTATCGGTTTTGAGGGAGAAGTTGGCACAGGCGGGACGCCTGTGCTACAAAACCGATAGTTGAAATATAGCAAGTCAAAGGGATGTGATATTATCCCGCCGTGCGGCTCGACCGCACCTTTCCAAGAAAACGGATTTCTCAGAGAACATCTAGAAACCCGGAAACTTTAAGAAACCGGGTTTCTCAGACTCCCGGAGTATTAAGTTTAATTTAACCGGCACACTCAGGCTACAGATAGCGATATACTCTACCTGGGTTTTGATAACCATGCTTTTACCAATGGTGCAGACCCCCTAACATTCAGGCAGGAGAAACTCGACAGACAACCTATGGACATTGCACGACATTACGAAAGTTTGCCCTTTTCCTGGTCAAAAAACCCCGAAAAGAGTCTCAACGACCAGCGGTGGTTGGAATCGATTATCCGCAATGCTGCCCCCTTTTCCGACTGGTGGGTGAAAGCGCGGATTGTGCAGCTGGCGTATCCCAACCCGCCTGATGCCACACCGGCAGCTGACACCTTGCCCACCTATGCCGGCTTAAAATCTGAAGCCGAAATTGCCAAAGCCGTGCGCTCCCTGTGCGACCTGAATCAGTATCCCGATTTAGCGGCAATTGTGGGTGAAGAATACGTCATTGCAACGCTCAACAGCTGGAAAGATAAGCAATTCAGCGCTGCCATCAGCCGCAACTTTGAAGTTTACGCCGACCGGCTGCACGAGAACGTATTTTTAGTCACCAGCACCGCTGCGATTTCCCTGCATGTAGACCGGCAGCTGCCGCCGCAGGTGCGCTACCGGCCCCTGTTCAATGTCAACGAATTGGCTAAAATCATGCGGGAGCGCTCGTGCGAGCGCTTGACGCTGCGCACCCACGGCTATGCCACCCCTGCCCGGGGATTTTACAAGTTGTTTATGGCAGAAGCGGATGAGCTGAATCGCTCCGGAGACAGCAGCCGCAGCGAAATTAATCAATCGCCCCCAAATAACCTAGATAAAAAACACTTCTATATAGGCTACCAGTGGCCGAGTGAGGAGCCTTTCTTGAGTCCAGGATTGTGGGTAGATTTTCGCTACAGCTGGGGCATTATCCTGAAGTTTTTATTTGTGCTTGCCGGTTTTGCCGCTGTTGTTGGCACGCTGGTGTATGCGCTGCTGAAACTGTTGGTCATTCCCCTGCTCGTAGGGCTGGGAATGGTGCCCAGTATTGCTCAGCTAAAAGACCTGCTCGACTTTCGCCACACTGTGGAAGCGGCAGCCGTGTGGTATTGGATTGTGCCAATTGTCTTTATCTTCTGGCTGCTGCTGATGCAGCTTTTGCGACTTGTCGTTTACCAGCGAGATCGCTACCGGGCGATTCACTACGGCGCTCCGGACTTGGGAGAGTTTTTTTGGCGGCTAGATACGGCTCTGCGCAAGCTGGACTCAGCTCAACTCCCCCTTTCATCTGAGCAAAACACACCCACCCCCATCAATCAGGAGGGGAGTAAAGCGGGGCTTGAAGGGCAGTTTTCCACTCCCCAATCCCCAACTGCCAACCCGCAACTGCTGACAGTCAATCTCATAGGGCACAGTATGGGGGGGCTGCTGATGGTGAACGTGCTGCGCATCCTGTCCGACCGTTTCGGCAAAGATGACCGGGGGGCAGTGCTGCCTGATATGATGGTGGTGCAAACCGACGCCGGAGAGCAATTGGTTCCCCAATACCTCTCTGCTGCGACTGCCGATCGGATTGGCGATTACATGCTGCTCGACAAATTGATTCTGGCAGCCCCGGATATCCCCTTAGAGTTTCTGCGGGAAGGGCGCAATAACTACGTGCGCTCCGCCATGCGCCGGTGCCGGCAGATTTATCTGATGTCGAGCGATCGCGATACCGTGCTGCGCTACATGTCAGCCCTTGGCAACTGGTTTAGCGAACCCAGCTTAGAAATGTCCGGGCTCCGGTTGGGAAATGTTTTTCTCAAGCCGGTGCCTTCTGCCGGTGCGGACACCCCCTACCGTCCGTTTATTCGCAATATGTTTCGCTCCGTGCCGGCAGTCGAGCCGACCTCTGCATACGACCTGTTTCAAAAATTCAACTACATCGACTGCTCTGAAATGGTGGGTTTGAACGGAGTTAAACTGCCTCTGAACATCTTCACCGGCGTCGCGATTGACATCCTTAATAACGTCTTTCACCTGCTGGGAAAAGTTGATGAACACGGGGCCTATTTCTTCAGCAATACGCCCTCCTTTGCCATCTTGAAATTACTGATGACAGTCGATAGTTCCGAGCAAGAAAACATCTGGAAGGAAATCCATCGCCTGAGCGCCGGCACCCCGCTCCGCTTTTTACCCAGCCAGCCCTTCCTGACAGGCAATA
>CAZJNL010000310.1:4348-6217 GCA_964546515.1 uncultured Oscillatoria sp. | reverse complement strand
CTCAGACAGAGGCCAGACCGTAGGCGGACAGGCGCATCAGTTCGCGGGGGCTAAAGCCAATGTTGCTGAGGGCTTCACCGTAGGCAATCATGAAGTCCTCCACCAGGGCTTCTTTTTCCATCCCCAGGATGCAGGCGTCGGCTTCGACTTCGTTGAGCATCCGCCAGACTAGGGGCAGGTTTTGTCGGTTGGCTTGCTCCAGTTCGGCTTTTGACTCTTCAAAGTGTGCTTTGAGCCAGACTTCGCCGAAGTTGAGGTGGGCGTATTCGTCCTTGACGACGCCTTCGGTGATTTTGCGGGCAAACGCATCTGCCACGGGGATGTAGATGTTGTACGCCGCGATCGCAAAGCACTCAATAATCAGCGACTGAATCAGCAAGCATGTTACAATGCGGCCACTGGCTGCTGCTTCTTGGAAATTCCGGTGCAGGTCGGCAAAGAACTTGCGGGCAAATTCTATATCTGGCGTCACCTGGAGATTCCGGCCACAGGCTTGGAACCCTTTCATGTGGCGGATCTCCATTTTGGATAAGCCAATCAACTCATCCTTGTGATCCGGCAGCAGTTCAGCCAGTTTGATGTAGTTGTCATTGGCCTCTTGTTCGCCTTCGATGACAATGGCGTTGATGCGGCTGTAGGCGTCCTTGTAGGTTTCGCTGTGGAAGTCAATTTCAGGGCTGACCTCAAGCTGCGGCATAGGTGTCTTTTCTCCTGCGCAAGGGTAGTAGAGAGTAGAGCGAGCCTTACACTCTAGGGGTTTTGGTTAAATTTCAGCGTATCTTTAAGCTTATAGTGTACTTTACCTGCTTTCAATGCAGGATTTACCCCACTTGCGGGAATCCGCAGTCCCAGAGAGTCGCAAAGGCTACCCCTTTATCATCCGCGAGCGGAAAAAAAAGTATGGCTGACTACAGAGCCAGCAAATCACAGGCACTGAACTGATTTTGATTAGCTTTCAAACCTATAACTAAACCTGATGAATCGCCATGGCTCACAGCAATAGGGATAAGGTCGGGCCCGGTGGCCTGCGACGCCGAAAGTCTGGAACCCCAGCAGAACAGCCGGCTGACATTTCTGGAGTCAGGCAGATGCCGGTACTGGTTTTGCTGCTGGTTGGTGCCGGTGTGGTGCTGCTGCCCCTGGGCGTTGTATTGCTCACCTCCCTGTCACCCTCCGGCACCACCGGCATAATGCCGGCTTTGCTGACGGCGGCGAACTATCAGCAGGCGTGGCAGCGGGGCAACTTCCTGCTGGCCTTTGCCAATTCTACCTTAGTGGCGCTGGCGGTGACCGGCTTTCAGGTTGTCACCTCGGCGCTGGCGGGTTACGCCTTGGCCCGGTTTAATTTTAGGGGCCGGCAAGCTCTCCTGCTGATTGTTCTGGCCACGCTGGTGATTCCGTTCCAGTTGCTGGTGATACCTATCTTCCAGGTACTCAAGTGGGGGCACCTGCTCAACACATACTGGGCCCTGATTTTGCCGGCGGCGGCGAGCGGATTCGGGATTTTCCTGATGCGGCAGTATTTCCTCACCATCCCGGTGGAGTTGGAAGAGGCGGCGGCGCTGGATGGGGCTTCCCGGCTGCAAATTTTGTGGCGGGTGATGCTGCCTTTGGCCCGACCGGCACTGGTGACGCTGTTTCTGTTCACTTTTATCGGGGAGTGGAATGACCTGTTTAAGCCCTTGGTGTTGACGACTAAACCGCAGCTGAGGACGGTGCAGCTGGCTTTGGCGGAGTTTCAGGAGCAGTTTACCAGCAGCTGGACGTTGCTGATGGCAGCGGTGGTCATTGCTACGGTGCCGGTGGTGCTGCTATTTTTGGTTGGTTCTGGGCAGTTCATTCGCGGCATTGCGACGACGGGGATTAAGA
>CAZJNL010000310.1:0-4338 GCA_964546515.1 uncultured Oscillatoria sp. | reverse complement strand
GACCCCTCACCGGCACGCCCACAGGGCAGACAGGGGGAAAGCCCCTGCAAATTCAGCGATGAATGCCGCCCGCAGATGGGTGCGGCTCAACTCAGGTCAGTCTGAGGCGCTCGCTTTACTGTAATATGGGTGTAACTTTGTAAAAAAGGTAGTTGTAAAATGGCTTCCCAGGCTTGGCAAAATTATATTCTCAGTTCAGAAAAAGCTGTTAACTGGCTGTCAGCTCTGCTTAATAGCGACGGCTCTTACAGGGCAGAGCTTAAGGATTTAGCACTTTATTATAAATCTCCTTATCTTTTTTAGATTTCGGGCAGAGCAGAAGAAGCCCGCCTGATTTTAACCTACATCAAGAATAATTTCATGCGGGAGAATGGAGATTTTACGAGTCAGGACGATGCCAAAACAGAAAATAGCGCCTTGGCTGAATACTGGGCTTACATGAACGGGTGGATCGCTATAGCAGCCCAGAAAATCGGGGATTTCGATGTGGCTTATCCAGCTTATCACTATTTGCTATCATTCTCTCACCCAACGCTGGGTGGGTTTACAACAAATAAACCTTACGGACAGGGAGACAGTGCAGTCGATGTCCTGACAGCAGCGCACCTGGGTTTGATGGCTTTATATTTTGGGAACCTGGAAAAAGCCAAGGCATCTGGGTTGCTAGACAGATTTATTGCGGCTCAACCGGATCTGGGCTCGGCGTTCTATCTTCGCATGAACGAGCGGGGAGAATTAGTGACCGATTTGACTCAAGAGGCTGCCTTATTATTTGCGGTAAGCCCCACTCAACCCAATCAAGCCTATTTTATGATTGGATATCCTGTGGCTTTCTTGGGCCAGATATACAGAGCGACGGGGGACAGGTTTTACCTGAATTCAGCAATTAAATATCTTGACTTCGCCTTGAGTTGCCATGACAGTATCCGCTCCTTTCATTTCAGCCATAAGGTAGCGTGGGGAGCCGCTATCATTGCCAACCTGACAGGAGATATGAAATATGCGGCTTTTTCAAAAAGCATTGCGGACTATCTGTTAAGTATTCAACATGGAGAGGGCTTCTGGCTGAAAGATGAACCGGAACACACCTTGTTTGACCAAACAGCGGAAATCGCAATTTGGTTGAAAGAAATTAGTAAAAAACTCAGGACGGTTTGATTCAATTGCTGCTGGCGCTCGGAGTTTCAGCAGCAGTTGAGCTGCAGCTGGAGGTTGCGGATGGCTGCGGTGGCGATGGCCACGGTGCCGGGGGCGCTGCTATTTTTGGTTGGGTCATTCGGGGCGTTGCGATGGCGGGGATTAACCATTGAGAGCGGTTGAGCGCCGGGATTTGGGGATTTGGGGATTGGGAATTGGTGAAAATTCCGATTCCCCCAACCTGAAGTCTGTGACAATTAGAAAATATGCGAAATTTGGGCCTGGTTTTAATCGTTTTCTCGTTTTTACCTTGGGCAGTGGTGGCGCTTTTGCCTGTTTTGCCTTTGCCAGTGGGGCAAAAAGCTCTGCTGGTGCCGGTGCTGGCGGTTGTGGCAGAAGTCTCTTTCTGGCTGGGGTTGCTACTGGTGGGGAAAGAAGCAGCGGCCAAGTACCGGCGCTATTTTAGCCCGCGCTATGTTTGGAAGCGTTTGAGTGAGTTGATACGGAAACAATAGACAAGGGATACCGGGAAGGGGCGCTAACCGTGCCGGGAACGGGCCGGTGGGGCAATAGGGACGGGTTTATAAAAATTTTACCCCATTAGTTAGAGAGTCTGTCAACCGGCTACCACTTCTCGGTGAGGGAGGAATTAAGAATCTTTTGCGCTCGCTCCGGGGGATTAGAAATCGCGGCTATACAAGTCTGCCGGCGCGGGCTAATTGTAGAGGGGGCGTATCTTGGGGCTTAAGAATCTTTTGCGCTCGCTCCGGGGGATTAGAAATCGCGGCTATACAAGTCTGCCGGCGCGGGCTAATTGTAGAGGGGGCGTCTCTAGTGGTTTAAGAATCTTTTGCGCTCGAGACGGGCGAGCGCGTGCCGAAGCGTCTGTACAAACTTTCGCCCGTGCTGAGTGGGGCTAATTTGTAGAGAGGGCGTCTCTAGTGGCAACACCTGCACTCCAGTCAGCTGAATCTGTTAAAAATTTACGTTTCGTCTGGCGAAATCCACTTGTAGATTTTTGGGGGCTGGTAAAAGGCTAGGGTTTCCTGCAGGGATAGGGGGGTTTTTTCCTCCAAAACAAGTGAGCGGTATTCAGGACGCAAAAACCCTTCGGCGACGGCGCGGTCGAACATGGAAATGAGGGGGTCGTAATAGCCGTCGATGTTGAGCAGACCGCAAGGCTTTTCGTGCAAACCCAGCATCGCCTTTGTCAGCACGAACGCAAAATTCCTCAAGTGTTCCATATCCGCCAGGTAAAGCTACAAAGGCGTCTGATAAGTTTGCCATCAGCGCTTTGCGCTCGTGCATTGAACTGACAGTGTGGAGTTGGGTAAGACCTGGATGGGCGATTTCTTTGGCAGCCAGCGCTTCTGGAATCACGCCTGTGACTTCACCACCGGCTGCCAGTGCAGCGTCGGCAACCACTCCCATCAATCCCACCAAAGCGCCGCCATAAACCAGACCGATGATTCGGCGTGCAAGCGCTTCGCCTATCTCCTGCGCTGCTGCTTTATAAGCCGGTCGCAATCCCAAACTTGAACCGCAAAAAACACACACGCGCCCGGCATTTTTCCCTAATTGCTAATAGCATATTATCCCATTTTAGAGCAGTTTTCACGTGAGGAGTGGGCTTCGATACCCCCAACCCCCCTTAAAAAGGGTTGCTCTACTTCTTCCCCCCCTTTTGATCCCCCCCCCGCCCCCCTTAAAAAGGGGGGAGCCAGAGGAAATTTTTTTGTTTACGGGGGGTTTGGGGGGGAGCAATATCTGTAACTCACTCAGTTGGAATCTGCTATTGGAGGCGGAGCCTCCTGTGGGGCGTTCCCCGGCGGTTCCGGGGAACGAGGTAAGTCCGACTTGGGTAAACAGAAAGTTTTTATCGGGTTTGTATGGAACCGGGCGCAGCGCCCCGGAGAGGGGCGACTGCTTTGTTTAGGAATTGGGCTCGGACAGGATTCGCAGGCGAACGGAACGGTCGCTGCCATCGCCGAGCTGGACTTCCATAACGTCCCGGGCGAGGCGATCCAAACAGGTGAGCATGGCTCGCAGGTTGGGGGTGCTCGCGCTGGTTTCTACATAGAGCCGGTCCGCCAGACTGCCGACGCGCTTCCAGGTGGTGTAAAGCTTGGCAATCATTTGCTCCAGCTGAGCCGCCTGCTTGACTAAATCGGCTGTGATGTTCAAACAGCCGGAACGCAGGGCTTCTTCTAGGGCCATTTCTACGTCTACGGGTTTCTGGCTGATGGCTTGCACTTGGGCGGCGGCGTCCAGATATCGGGACAGGTTGCGGGCTTCTGAGGTCAGCTTTTTAACGGTATCGACGTCGGGATTCTCAGCTGCTTCCTCCTGAATGGCGCTGATGTGGGATTCTGGCAATTTTTCCATCTCTCGCACTAGGGGGGCCAGGTAGTTGACGGGGAGGGAACCGTCAGAGGCTTTTTCCTTGACTGGCTCGGGGAGGAGATCCGAACTCATGGCTGTCCACTCGTCAGCCAGCTGGCGCACTTCGCGGCGGGTGATGCGGTTGCCGGTGCGGGCGGCTTCTGTTACCATCTGCTGCACTTCAGGGGTGGCTTTGGCGGTTTCCACGAAAGCCCGCATGCTGAAGTTGTTGATGGTCGCTGGGTCTAATTTTCCCTCTGCCAGCAGGGTGTCGGCGCTTTTGGCGAGTTCTATGAGCGAGTAGGCTTGGCTTTTGCTGATTTCTCGCTCTTTGAGCCAGTTGAGGAAGCCTTTACCGCGCCCTTCGCCGCCTTTTTTCTCTCGGTCGCGCACGGAACTCAAGATCCGCCCCCGCCAGATTTGGGTTTGCAGGTCGAAACGATCGCACACTTTCCAGGCGCTGTCAAGCTTCAGCTGAAATTGCGGCTCTGGAATTTCTTCGTCTTCTGGATCGGGTAGCTCAAAAGTTAGGTCGGTGATGCCCGTGAGGGCAGCGGCAAGCTCGTCGGGAGACTGGGGAAGCGGAACCATCAGCGATTGGCATACAACATTATATTCACTATAACACGCCGGAATATTTTAGGCAAGGGGTTAGGAAAAAAAAATTTGGGGTTGGGGGCTTTGTGGGGTGTCAGGTTTGTCGAGCAAGGGAGATCCACCGGTCGAGAGACGCGACTGGGCGCTCTACAAGTAGAGATCCAAGCTCCATCGGTCGAGATCCAAACTCCATCGGTCGAGATCCAAACTCCATCGGTCGAG
>CAZJNL010000309.1:0-6219 GCA_964546515.1 uncultured Oscillatoria sp. | reverse complement strand
GCAAGAGGTGATTAATAACCTCAAATCCCTGCAAGCGCGGGGTGCGATGGATAACGCAGAAGTTAAGGCGCTTATCGATGCGAAACTGGAGGAAGCGGTAAAGTCGGAGCGGGTGTCTGCTTTCAAGGCGCGTGTTGCGGCTGACGCTGCGCAGCTGGATGAAAAGACGGCTGCAAAACTGGAGCAAATCACCAACGAGCAAGTCAAGAAGCGCGGTAAAATTGCCAAGACGACTGGTTTGCTGGTGGACAAGTCGGGTTCGATGACTGATGCAATTGAGGTGGGAAAGCGCCTCGCAGCTTTGATTTCGGGGATTTCTGATGCGGCGCTGTTTGTCTACGCTTTTGACAGCATGCCTTACTCAATTAAAGCGCAGGGTAAGGAGTTGAGCGACTGGGAGAAAGCTTTCCAGTACATCAAGGCAGATGGCAACACTAGCTGCGGCTGCGCTGTGGAGGCGATGCGGATTAAGAAGCAGATTGTCGAGCAATTTATTCTGGTGACGGATGAAGGGGACAACACTGCGCCTTACTTCGCGGACGCTTACAGCAAATACTGCAGTGACTTGGGGGTGATGCCGAATGTGGTGATTGTCCGGGTGGGTGACGCCAGCGATTATGTTGAGGAGCCGCTGAAGGCGAAGCATCTGCCGGTGGAAACGTTTACTTTTGCCGGTGATTACTATTCGCTCCCCAACCTTGTGCCGCTGCTGTCTCGCCCTTCGCGACTGGAGTTGCTGATGGAAATTCTGGAGACGCCGCTGCCGGTGCGGGATGACAAGTAGCGGCGAACTGTCAAACCCGCCCTTACAAACCTTACAAAACTAAAAAGGCTGGAGCCACTCAACTCCAGCCCTCCTTAAAACAAGTCCAGTATGATGCACTTTCTTCTAGTCAGCCATCAGTTCTGTCTGGGAATTTTTTCTGACTGCCCAAGTAGCGTTTATCCCCGCACTCAGATAAGTCAGGGAAATCTTATAATTCCCCGCTATCGTCATCACTTTTCTGTATAAGTATAAGAGCCTAATTCGCAAAGATTGAGTTGGCGCTCGTCTACCTTGGAGCCATCAGCAAAAACCCCCAATATGTCATAAGTGCAAGTTCTTTTGCCATCGGCAATTGTCACCTTACCAGATTCTCCCGTCCTCACAACCTCCCCCTTGAGGAGGTTTTCTCCCCAGCTGCTTTGCTCGGAAGACTCCACATAAAACTCTACCAGGTTACTTTTAGTCTGGTTGTTGAGTGTAAACTCAAGATCCTCGGCTTTGGCGCTCTGGACGGTCAGTGAAACGATTGGCAGCGACAGGACTGCAGCCACCACGATGTTACGAAATGATTTCTGAAACATGAGAGGTATCCAAAATAAGCTGTTTACAGAAAGGATTGAAGCCTTGGACTTATTTAGGCTTTCAGACCCTCAAAAAAATATAACCTCAGATAGAGGTGTTTGTCAACCGGCTGTAGAGATGAGGCCATGCAGACCGCCTGCAGGGGACAGCACTCGAACAGCATCCAGACAACTTGCGCATTCCCACGCCTGAGCACCTGCTCGTTCACCGGCACCGCAGCCGGCGTGAGAATCCAGCGCCCGCAACACCGGCTCGCCCGCTCCCGGAAGCAGGTTCGAGCAAATCAAACAAAATGCAGCTAATCTTTTCGTAAGACGCTATAATACAAACAGCGTGCCCTGACAGCCAGAGCTTACATACTTAGTACGAGAGGAAGAGTGCCGACGCCAAAATCGTCGGGCGGAAGTGAGGTTGGCGCGAAGAACCCGGAAGGTAGGCATTAAATGTGGCCATCCTTTAAAGAGTGTGAGTGACTCACCGGCGGAGTTCCTTCCAAGCGAAGAAACCGCAGTGATCTGGCGACTTGCACGCTGTCTTTTAATAAAAGTTGGCGAGCCGACAACTTTAACTGAGGTTCGTTAGATGATAAATGAGTCTCGCCTGGTTAAAATCAGCAAATATCTCAGCAAGCATCTCCGGCACACTCCGGAGCGAATTGGTCTGCAACTGGCTCCCGGCGGCTGGGTTTCTGTCGGTGAACTCCTAGCCGCTTGTGCGAAACATTCCTTTACCCTCAGCCGTACTGAACTCAATGAAGTTGTCGCCCGCAATGACAAAAAACGCTTTTCTTTCGACCCCACCGGCACCCTGATTCGCGCTAACCAAGGCCACAGCGTAGAAGTCGATTTGCACTTAGAGCCGGCCACTCCCCCAGACACACTTTACCACGGGACAGGCCACGGTGCGGTCGAGTCAATTCTTCGCGAGGGGCTGCGAAAAATGTCGCGCCACCACGTCCATCTGTCGGCGGATATTGCAACGGCGATAAATGTGGGCAAACGTCACGGTCGCCCCGCAGTCTTTGTCGTAGATGCCGCCGCAATGCGCGAAGCTGGACATACCTTCTACTGTTCCGACAATGGGGTGTGGCTGGTGGAGTGCGTTCCGCCGGCATATCTGGCACTACAGCAGAACTGAAATTATGGATCAAAGATACTTTGACAATTTCCAAGACCCCCTCATGTACAAAAAAACAAAAGATCAGGACTTGCTTGGAGCCGGCTGGCAGCCCTTGTACCGAGAGCTGGACTGGGGGTATCTCTGGCAGCTTGTGTCTAAAGATCCGTGGCAGCTAAGTAAAAAGACTGTAAACCTAACCAGTTACATGGCTGACGCTCTCGGTCGCAAGGACTTTGCTTGGTGGGCCAATGTAGTGAATGTTTTCTCGGATTATACGAGAAATAACATAGATGAGTTTTGGGATTACATCACCCCGGAACTTCCTGGCCCAGACGAGCGGTACAAAGACGTTCTGAGTGCGGAAACGCCGGTCAGCCTTTCAGTCAGCCGCGACAGGATTCCCCTGGATTGCGCTTTGGAACGGCTCCAGGAAATTACAGTTCTCAGATTGGTGGAATTATTGGGGCGTCCGGATATCATTACCCAGAGCTTCGACGGGCGACATTTTTATTACCCCACAGACCGATTTGTTGACTGGAAACGCCTGAAAAATATCGGCACCATTTTGGCATACTGGTCAAAGCACGACACTTGGCTGGAAATCTCTGGCTGGCAGAAGCGCCGCTACACCCTCATCGCCCAAGATTTAGCGCCCCTGGTTAACAAAGCGACATACAATCTGGCCGTGATGATCAGCGGGTATCAGAATCGGATCGGACAGATTCACAGTCAGTTTCCGATTCGGACGTTCCCTGCCGGCATCCAAAACTTTACTGATGCAGTGCAGCAGGCAATTTTCGACCAAAACCGGCTGGCTGTGCTCGTGTACGGAGAGCCGGGAACAGGCAAAACGGCTTGGACGCAAGCCGTGGCCAAAGAAATTCTCGTGCCTCTGGGGTATGTAATTTTTATCCTCGACCACGATGCCGCTGAAAATTTTGTGCCGCCCAGTTATTTGGAGCGGATTTGCCTGATCATTAATGAAGCCGATAACTTGGCTCAAGACCGTTCCAGCGAAGCTGCCCAATACAGCAACAAAACTGAACGCATTCTCAGTTTGCTGGATGGGACTTTGTACCAGAGTGTGATTGATGAGTCCGGAATTCAGGCACAGCAGCGCCTTGTCGTTTTGCTGACTTGCAACACGACTGAACGATTAGATCCAGCTGTTTTGCGCAAAGGCAGGGTGGATTTGATGTGTGAATTTACTACCCGATTGGTATAGAATTTATAAAGGAGGCTTTGAGAGAGTTTGGCCAAAGGAACAGGTGTCAGGTGTTAGGTGTTAGGTGGTGAGGGTGCGGCACACCTTGAGCGCCCGCCGTAAGCTGGGGGCGAATAGCCGTTCGCCCCTCGGACAATTGCTATAAGCGAGGGCGCAGGGCAGCGGTGGCTCTTTGCACAGGGTAGGGGACTGGGGTGTGTCGGGGGAGAAAGACAGCGCGAAATCAGGGCAAGCCACGGGGGCGCACCCGTGGTTTTTGCTGCTTATGGTGCGGTGCCACCGGCTCTTGTTACAGGCTCTACTGTTATGGCGGAGGGGTGTGGCATGTGGACGCCCACCGGCGTATCCATAGCACACAAAAGCGCAATCAATTAAAAGTTAAAAATTAAAAACTAGATCGGAGAATCCAATCAAATCGGTTTTAATATTTAATAGTACATTTTTATTCCTCTGGTGGGCACACTAGAGCGGGTGAGCCGGCGCTTGTGGCGCGGTTGAGGACCCTTTCCGCAGATCAGCAGCCCCCTTACCTGAGGGCAATCCCCCCCGTCGCCCCCTCCCTTCCCGCGTGGGTGCCGGTGCATCTACATATACCATTTGACGGCTGAGCTCGCACTCTGTCCGAGGCGCGACGCGGACGCCGGAGCGTTCGGTTGGCCCGCTCGCTGCCGGTGAAACGCCCTCGCACCGTGCGCCCGCACCCGCCTCGACGCGGCTTGACGCCAAGACGAGATGGCCAATCCCAACTCGAAAAAGGCTATTACACTTAGCGCTCCTGACTGCAAGGATTTCTTCTATGAATCAAGATTTTGCTAACCAACGCCTAGATAGATTTGGAGTCATCCCTTATACATTCTTAGAAGACTTTCGGTCAAAAGATCCAAGTACAAGACGCTATTTATTAAACTCAATGACTTTGTTCGCCAGTATATCTCCCGAGCAGCAGCACCAAATCTTAAATGATTTAATCCAATCCGAGCTGATTAATCTGGCCGAGCAGTCAAAAAAATATTTGCATGAGCGCATTGCAGCAGCTTTCAATAAATTTTGTATAAGCCAAAATTTAGGAGAGAAGGATCTGGCTGAATATTACTACAAGTATTACGTTATTAGCGGCGTTATTCCTGATGGAATAACGTCTGAATCCTTAAATAAATTGGGCGATTTTATTTTGGGATTGGAGCTGGTAAAGCTGATATTTTTAATGAGCTTTGTCGAGCAGCAAAGATTTTTTGAGTTGCAGGGTAACTATTCAAGTCAGGCAGTTCTATTTTACCGATATATAAGGCCAATACGCTCTAAATTAATTAAAGAGAAAATCGTCAACAGAGATATAATAGGCAACTATTATTATAGCAAGCCGTGGCTGAACGAAAGTGAATTATTGGATTATATTTTCGAGGTATTTAATTTAGAAACTCTCTTATATCTGGGCCAAACAGCCAAGAATCTTACCTTTGAAAAGGAATATATCTACAAATCCCAGGAACCGGGCTAGCGCCCCACCGGCAGTATGGCCGTGAGCTACCTGCAGGCGGGCGACTTGAGTCCTAAAAGCTTCAGCTACCATCTAAACATCAGTCCAGTCAGGTGAAAATAGTGACAGATATCCGCAAACTCCTCAACCAAATCGCATCCCAAGAAAACCAGCTGCGCGACACCCAGTTCCTGGCACCCTGCGTGCGCTTTGGACGGGTGCGCACCCGGGTAGCCGGCATGGTTTACACCTTCGCGCCCGAACCGCGCAACTTTGAAGGCTGGGGCATTTTCCAGCCGGCAAATGAAAAAGTCGCAAAACTTGTCGAAGAAGCAGACTTGCCGCAAGTGGTAGAATACCTGCAACACTTCAAAGCCGTGCGCCTGTGGCTGGCTCACGTTTTGCGAGGGACAACCTGGCTGGCTTACCCCGTCAATGAATCCGACATGCGCTCTCGCACCGGCACCGCCAAACCCGTGCCGGTACACCTGGTACAAGATGGGGCGTCCTTCGAGCCGGTGGTGGCCAGATGGGACGGGCGCAGCTGCTGGTTTGAAGAAATTGACCGGCGAGCCGATCCCATGCCGGCGGAACACCTCAGAGAGCAACTCAAGCTGGTGACGCCCCCATCAGCAGTGCGCTTCAAAGGGATGACCCCAGAAATGCGAACAGTCTACCAGCTAGTGGCCCAACAGGCGGAGGAATTCCAAGCTCACCGACAGCAGCAGCGCGATGAAAAGCGCCTGCGGGAGGCATTGCGCACCGGCGGCGGCACTTTGCGGGAGTTCCGCGATCGCGACGATCGCTGGCTCGTCGAGTGGACAACCGGCACCGGCGAGCACCACACCAGCGCCATCTGCAAAAATGACCTCACCGTCGTCAGCGCCGGCATCTGCCTCAGCGGAATGGATCGCAACTTTGACCTGCAATCCCTTGTCGGCGTCGTCGAAGATCGCTGAATTCACCATCCCTCACCAATCTCTCTTGGCGTCCTTGGCGTCTTGGCGGTTAAATATTATTTAAATAATATCATGTCTATCTTCCACCACG
>CAZJNL010000308.1:3404-6228 GCA_964546515.1 uncultured Oscillatoria sp. | reverse complement strand
GGGGAGAGGGGGAGTACCCCTCATCCCTCTCCCTCTCTTTTATAAACTCGTTCCCAGGCGGAGCCTGGGAACGCGGCTCTGGAGGCAGAGCCTCCCTTTCACTTTATCTAACCCCCTCACCCCCCATCCCTCTCCCTCTCTTTTATATCCTCTTGGCGTCCCTTCACGGGGGCGGTTCCTTAAAATCACCCCACTCCAACCCAATGAACCCGCAACCGAAAAATTCTGCTATCAGCGTTACCGAACTCACAGAACAAATCGACCGGCTTCTCACCAGCAACATCGCTGATGTCCGCGTGTCTGGCGAGGTGTTCAACTTTAAAGCCGCTCAATCAGGGCACCGCTATTTTACCCTAAAAGACGAAGGCGCACAAATTAGCTGCGTTTTCTGGAAAGGCAGACCTGTGTCTTTTAAGATAGCCGATGGGATGAGGGTAATCGTGGAGGGGAAACTGACAGTTTACCCCCCGCAAGGCAAATACCAAATTGATTGCAGTCGCATCACCCAACAAGGCAAAGGCGATTTGTATCTAGCGTTTGAAGCCCTCAAGCTGGAGCTCGCAGCCAGAGGGTACTTTGACGCCGCCCGCAAGAAGCCGCTGCCAAGTTTGCCCTGGCGGATTGGGGTGGTGACATCCCCAAATGGTGCGGCAATTGAGGATATTAAAAGCACCTTGAAGCGGCGGATGCCGGCTTGCGCGATTTATTTTTGTCCAGCCAGCGTGCAGGGAGAAAACGCGCCCGGAGAAATTGCCGGTGCAATTCGGACGCTCAATCAAACAGACTGTGAAGTGATGATTGTGGGGCGCGGGGGCGGTTCTTTGGAGGATTTGTGGGCGTTCAACACGCGCACAGTAGCGCAAGCCATATACGAGTCGAGAATTCCAGTAGTTTCGGCAGTCGGGCACGAAATTGATTTTACCATAGCGGATTTTGTCGCTGACGTGAGGGCGGCGACGCCAACCGCCGCCGCCGAGTTGGTGACAAAGCGCGATAAACTTGAACTGCTGGGGGTTATTGCTGAAAAGCAGGGGAAGCTGTCGAGGCGGATGAGTGAGATTTTGCAGAAGAGGAAACAGGCGGTTGCGGCGCTATCAAACAGTTACGCACTGCAGCGGTTTCCGGAACGCCTGCACAATTACACGCAGCGAGTGGATGAGGCGGAAGAGCGCTTGGAGGGAGCTGCCGGTCGGATTTTGGGAAGTGCGCAGCAGCGAGTTTCGGCGCTGTCAGCTCATCTGGAATCGCTGCACCCGCTGTCTCCGCTGCGGCGGGGTTTTGCGTTGCTGCGCAGTGAGAGCCGGTTGATTGCAGCAGGGGAGTCTTTGGAAGGTTTTGAGACTGTGGAAATTGTGCGACAGGGAGAGGTGGCTCGTGTTAAGATTGAGAGAGTTAGTCGGGGTGAATAAACCGCCGCCGTGAAGGAGCGCCAAGGAAAGAATGGAGATATGATAAGAGTTGCTACTCTTGAGAATAGACCATGAATGCGCTATCATTTGAAGAACAAATTGAGCGGCTGGAAGAGATTGTCGGGATTTTGGATAAGGGGGAGGTTCCCATAGAGGAGATGCTGAAGCTTTATGAGGAGGGGATGGCGCTAGCGCGTTTTTGCCGCACTTATTTGGAGTCAGCTGAGCAAAAGGTGATTGTTATCAGCCGGCAGGATTTTGAGTCTGGTTTATAGGGTGTCAATAAGGGGCTCATTCCACCTTGGAGCGTCTCGGCACCGGCTGTGATAGGAGTGCCGGTGCGAACGCTACCCGCTATCTCAATTCATACACCGGGCAAAACTCTTCTAACTTCAGCTGCAAATCTTCCACAAGCATGAGGCGATACTTCTGGGTTGCTTTCAGCTTTTGGAAGACAAAGCTCGCAAAATCATCGCGCCACTTTTTCCGCACGGCTTCAGTGTCGAGATTAAGCGCTATCACGGATAGGTGATAGCGGTATTGTTCAAAATTCATGTCCCGGTCATTTTCAAAATCGTGTTCTCCTAGCGTGAGACTAATTCTAGGATTGCGATACTCATACCAGGTTTCGTACCTGTCAGAGATAAGCTGGAATTGGATATCCAACAGGGATTCTATCTCCTTGGCCAGGTTGGCCATACCTGTTTGTGAGTCAATGAAAATATCTCTGCTTTCAGACATTGCTCCTAGCTCCTATTGAAAACGCTCTCCAGTCACCGGCCAGCAGAAACAGCCTCAGTCACTAGAACGCACTCACTCCTCCAAGTCCTCCTGCTTAACCACCTGCAATAGCAGACCTAGGACATCTGCAATTTGCTCATCGCTCAAGCCAAACTGCCGTAACTTCCCAATTCTTTCAATCATAGCTTGATTCTTGCCGCGCTCGAAGGTATCAGTAGCAGGCTGACTTTGCTCTGGGGTCGCCTTGGGTGGCTCGGAGCAAAAGTTTATGTAGCCAATCACGTTGCTATTCCCAAAAGTAATATTCAGATTACCTTGCCGTTCAAGAACAGATTTAATATTTTTTTTATTCACGGCCTCACCAAATATGTTAGATAACATTTGCAAAAGTTTGTAACCCTCATCCTTAGCATGGCCAGGAGTACACCCATAAGTTTTGGCAATCTCAGAATACTTGTGTCGGTTCAGGATTCCCTCAATAATTGCACGCTGTAGGTCATTTAGACGCTGGCCTGTCTTGGCGCAGACAGCATCGTCTACAAAATGTAATATCTCCTGAATGTCCATTGAGCATCAGTAGGGAGGGGAGAGAGATGTCGTTATTATACCCGACTTTATCCGTCTTTTTCCGTCCCGCTCCGACTTAGCGCCCAAAGTTAGCGGCATCCGACTTT
>CAZJNL010000308.1:0-3304 GCA_964546515.1 uncultured Oscillatoria sp. | reverse complement strand
CGTCTTTTTCCGTCCCGCTCCGACTTAGCGCCCAAAGTTAGCGGCATCCGACTTTTTCCGTCTTTTTCCGTCTTTTTCCGACTGGGCCTCCCAAGGTTAGCGATATCCGTCTTTTTCCGACTTTTTCCGACTTGGCCTCCCAAAGTTAGCGGCATCCGTCTTTTTCCGTCTTTTTTCGACTTAGCCAATAAAGTTAGCAAGCTCCGTCTTTTTCCGTCTTTTTCCGTCTTTTTTGGGTTGTCAGTGTTGGAAAGATGAGTGTAGTATAGGGAACATATACAGACGATCTGGCTGTGCCGGAGGAGGTAGCTGTGAGTGGAGGAGCATTGGATTGGCTTCGTGACGGCGTGAAAGAGATGGGCTCTCACGTTAGTGGAATGTTCAGAGACGATAATGCCGGTGGGAGTAACGCGGGACAGACACAGGGGACAGGGAGTAGCAGTTCTCACAGTGGGGGTGGCTCTAGCAGTAGCAGCTCTCACAGTGGGGGTGCCTCTAGTTATGGACAAAGTGTCTGGTCTGAACCCTTTAAATACAGTAAAAGTCCTCAAAGTAAAGACGAAGACGAGCTAAAAAAGCTAGAAATAAAAAAGCTAGAAAAATTAGTGGGACGTGGATCTCATAAAAAAGCCGGTATTTACCTAATTCGTGATGAACAGGATAAGCACAGTCTATATGTGGGAGAATCTGAAGTAGATATTCGGGGAAGACTGATAACTCATTTGACAGAAAAAGGAAATGATGGTATCCAGGAACGGATTGAGCGGGGAGAAACCGTGACTGTCAGGTGGGTAGAGTGCGACAATCCCAAAAAGTATGAGTCAATTTTAATGGTCTATTTGCTGCCAAGAGACAATGACAGATGCGAGCATCTAGGTTCACATCGATCTACTCCCTATGAGGAATGGGACATAGCCGTTTCTCTCAATCTACCTTCATTTTGGCACGCTGACTATGCAGATATGGTAAAAGAGGCCAAGGAAAAAGGATGGAGGGTAGCTAAGTATGGAGAGAATAGGATATTTCCGTCGGCAGAAATCATCCTTCGGAAATACAATGCAAAAATAGATGCTGAGAAAGACTCATCTGCTTTCAAAGAGACAGACGATACATTAGAGGCTGAAGAAGAGGCTGAAGAAGTTGATAGCAGTTCCGAACCTGAGTCAGACCACAGTTCCGACCCTGGAAACACTAATTCCCAGGACAGTGGGGGCTCTTGGTTAGGCGGTTTGATTAGTATTGTGGTTGGTGGTATGTTTGGCTTTGGAGGGAATGAGAGTTCTAAGCCTGACGGAGTTAATAGCACTTCCAAATCTGAGTCTGACCACATTTCCGACCGTGGCAACAGTAATTCCGGGGACAGTGATGGCTCTTGGTTCAGTGGTTTGTTTGGTACGAGCTCTGAATCCGGAGGGAGTGAGAATTCTGAGCCTAACGAAGTTAATAGCAGTTCTGAACCTGAGTCAGACCACAGTTCCGACCGTGGCAACAGTAATTCCGGGGACAGTGGTGGCTCTTTGTTAGGTGGTTTGATTAGTGCTATTGTGTTTGGGTTTGACTCTGGAAGCAATGATAGTTCTAATCCTGACGGAGTTGGTAACAATTCCGGCCCAGATTTAGGCTCAAGTGATAGTTATGATTCCGGCAACAGTGATTCTGGGGACAGTGGTGGCTCTGACTCTGGCTCAAGTGATAGTTATGATTCCGGCAGCAGTGATTCCGGCTACAGTGGGGGCTATGACTCCGGCTCAAGTGATAGTTATGATTCCGGCAGCAGTGATTCTGGGGACAGTGGTGATTCTGACTCTGGCTCTAGCAGCGATAGTTGGTGGTAACCCCTGCTTTTTCTGGGAAAATAAAAATGGATAAAGATATCCCGCAACCCATCCAACACATCAGAGATTCAACGTCTTTCGAGGGAGTTTTACAACTCGCCTCGAATTTCATACCGATTCAGAGGAAGGACATCAGAGCCACAAGAGCAATTGATGTGGCTTGGAAAGCTCGTAGAACTTTCACTTTTAAGGATTGGATAAGCTTGCATGAGCTAGGAACTTTACTATGGTTCAGGCAGTATTCTAGGTCATCCATCTCCTTTAAGTTCGATCGCTTTCCAAATCGCGACCAGCCCGGCTATAAGGAATTTCAGGAACTCATCGATTTGCTGATCCAAAACAATGAACGCTTAATTGAGTTGCCAGAGGGCGAATCTCTGAGAGATGAAAGCCTGAAAACCTGGAAGGATTTCATAGCAGGACTTGTTCAGCTCGGCCTTGTGGAAGCAAAATCTGGAAACAGGCGTAAAAAAATCAAATTAAACGATGATTCCCTGTTTGCTATTTTGTCTATCTTGGCTCTGATTTTAGGTATGTTACTTGCTGTTTTAGTTAGTTTTGTCCGTTAATCACTTGCGACAATAGGAGAAAAAATGCAGGGCACTCTAGTTTTATTGTTTTTCATCGGTATGCTTGGTGATGCCTTCACTACTTTCCGGGGAATCTTAGAGATTTTGGGAACCCAACTAGGAAATGTTAATTTTAATGACACCGGCTACGCCTTAGCCCAACTCGGAAATGTTCAGGATCCCGGCAATTACGCATTTGCTACGATCGGAACTTCCGTCATCACAGGTCTAAACATTCTCACCATAGATATTTTTGCCAGAAAAGCAAAAATTATTTTCCTCGTTTGGTCGCTTGCAATCATCTCTGACTTCATAGCTTCTTTAACTGGTAGTTTAACGTTTATCAAGCCAGGTGCAAACCCACTTTTGGCATACCCCTTAGTTTTTTTGATTACAATTTTCATAACCGTCAGCCCTGCCATGTTGCGTTATATAATGAAACACCCTATCACTTAAGAAAGTGTTTGCCCAAAAAGCAGTTCTATCCAAAAATATATCTGATGCTTATCTTTGAATTCGGCGAGCTGGCCAACCCAAAACGCCCCCACATTCCCAAAAGCAAAAGCACCCACAAGGGGTGCCCCTACCACTATAAAAAAGGACATGTAGAGACGCGACAGGGGGCGCAGCCCACTATAGACTCTTTAGCCCGCGAAGGCGGGCTTCGTCTGTCGCAGTGAGTTTCTAAGATGGTGTTGGCGAATTGATAGGGGGTTTTACCCCACCATGATGCCCCTCCACCGTACCTTTTGGGGTAGCTTTTTTATAGGCTGTCTGTGGGTAGCGCTAGGGGGAAGGGCGAAGCATGAGCGGATGTAATTTTTTCCCTGAGCCCCACAAATAGTCGCGCTCATGCTTCGCCCCTACACAAGATCCCATGTAGGGGCGAAGCATTGGCGG